>JAZOBW010000192.1:0-7278 GCA_045596185.1 Acutalibacteraceae bacterium
TTGAGGAAATCGCCGCCACATCAGGCAAGACTGTAGATACAATATTTGATTTAATGAATCCCACCGTTTTGGTAGGTCTGTTCATCGGTGCTTGTCTGCCGTTTGTATTTGCCGCTATAACTATGGAATCGGTCGGTAAGGCCGCAGAATCCATAGTTATTGAGGTTCGCCGTCAGTTCAAAGAAATAAAGGGACTTATGAAGGGCGAGGCAGAGCCCGATTATGCAACCTGTGTTGACCTTTGTACAAAGGCAAGTCTCCGAGAAATGATACTTCCCACAATTGTTGCTATTGTTGTTCCCGTTATAACCGGTTTAGTGCTCGGCTATCACGGTGTAGTGGGTATGCTTGCGGGGGCTACCGCAAGTGGATTTTTGATGGCTATATTTATGTCTAACTCCGGTGGCGCATGGGATAATGCCAAGAAGTATATAGAAAGTGGCGTTCACGGAGGAAAGGGCAGTGAACAGCATAAGGGTGCTGTTGTCGGTGATACTGTCGGTGATCCGTTCAAGGATACAGCAGGTCCTGCTATCAACATTCTTATCAAACTTCTTTCTATGGTATCCATTGTGTTTGCAGCAGTGGTTGTAAACTATAGTATATTCTAAAATTTTAAGGGTATCTTTTGATACCCTTTTTCGCAAAGAAAGGGGGTAGTCCGATGTTTTCAAAAATCGGCAGTGTAGGTATTTTCGGAATAGATTCCTATATGCTTGAAATAGAGGCCGATGTTTCGGGAGGACTACCCTGTTTTGATATTGTGGGTCTGCCCGATACTGCAGTTAAAGAATCGCGCGACCGTGTACGCGCGGCACTTAAAAACGGCGGTTATAAATTCCCAACGGGTCGCATCACCGTAAACCTTGCACCGGCCGATAAGAAAAAGGAGGGCGCGGCATACGATCTGCCGATACTTCTTGCTATTCTTAAGGCATCGGAACAGTTGAAATGCAACACTGATTCTGCTGTATTTATCGGTGAACTTTCACTTGATGGCAAGGTAAGACCTGTGAACGGCGTACTTGCAATGGCTGTGGCTGCAAGACAGTGCGGCGTAAAAGAGATGTATGTTCCATATCAGAATTCTACGGAAGCTGCCGCAATAGAGGGTATCACGGTTTATGGCGTAGATAATGTCAGAGAACTGGCAGACCATCTTTGCGGAAATATTCGTCTGTTGCCGCGCAAATTTGAACCGAAGTCTGGCGAACTTCCCACCGTTCTTCCCGATTTTAGTGAGGTAAAGGGACAGATGACCGCTAAAAAGGCTTTGGAGGTTGCAGCCGCAGGCGGCCACAATATACTCCTTATCGGTCCTCCGGGTGCGGGTAAAAGTATGTTGGCAAAGCGGCTTCCCACAATACTACCTGATATGACTTTTGAAGAGTCGATAGAAACCACTAAAATTCATTCGGTGGCAGGAATACTTGATAAAAACAATCCTATTATTACAACCAGACCTTTTCGTTCACCGCATCATACTGTATCTTCTCCGGGGCTTACCGGCGGAGGAACGGTCCCCAAACCGGGTGAAATATCACTCGCTCATAACGGCGTACTGTTTTTAGACGAACTTCCCGAATTTAAGAGGGAGGCTATGGAGGCGCTGCGCCAACCTCTTGAGGACGGTAAGATAACCGTGTCAAGGGTGGCGGGTTCTGTGGTGTATCCCAGTTCAATAACACTTGTGGCGGCTATGAATCCCTGTCCTTGCGGATTTTACGGTCACCCCACAAAGCAGTGCACCTGCTCTTCAAATATGGTACATAAATATCTTAACCGCATATCGGGTCCTATGCTTGACCGCCTTGACCTCCATGTAGAGGTTCCACCGGTGGACTATGCGGCATTAAGCGATAAAATTCCGGCAGAAAGTTCTGCTGTTATAAAAGAGCGTGTAAACCGCGCCCGTCAACTTCAGGTCGAACGCTATCGCGGAACAGGTGTTACCTGCAATTCGCGGCTCACCCCCGCAATGCTCAGGGAGTTTTGTGTTATGACCGACGATGCATCGGCGTATCTGCGCCGCAGTTTCGATGAACTTGGTATGTCGGCACGCGCTTATGATAGGATACTTAAGGTCGCACGTACCGTTGCAGACCTTGCCTGTCACGAGGAAATCCAAAAAACCGATATCTTGGCGGCAATTCGTTTCAGAAGCCTAGACCGCAAGTATTGGGGAGAATAAATAAACTTTTTAAGGAGTCAGCTATGGTAGATTTACAGAAATTACTCGACGGTATGACGATTGAGGAAAAGATCGGTCAACTTATGCAGTACAATGCAAATCTTTTTTTGGATTCCACTGCTGAAGTTACAGGTCCTATGGCATCACTCGGTTTTTCACAGGATGAAGTGAACCGTGTTGGTAGCGTTCTTAACTTCAGTGATGTTTCCGAGATGATTGCCATTCAGGACGAACACCTTGCAAATGACCGAAATAAAATCCCGATGGTATTTATGATGGATGTTATTCACGGTTTCCGTACCATCTTCCCCATACCGTTGGGACTTGGTTGTTCTTTTGATACAGACCTTGTAACCGAGTGTACCCGTATGGCATCAAGAGAGGCAACAGCAGGCGGTGTTCAGGTAACCTTTACTCCTATGGTAGACTATGTACGCGATGCCCGTTGGGGTCGTGTTATGGAAACCTGTGGTGAAGAACCTTTAGTGAATTCCATAATGGGTGCCGCCCAGATAAAGGCTTTCCAAGGCGATGATCTTTCCAATCCCGAAAGTATGGCCACCTGTATCAAACACTACGCCGCATACGGCGGTGCAGAGGCAGGCAGAGACTATAATACTGTTGAACTTTCCGAACATATACTTCATGAATATTATCTTCCTGCATACAAGGCTTGTGTGGATGCAGGTTCAACAATGCTTATGCCATCATTTAACTCTCTTAACGGTGTTCCTTCTATCGCTAATTCTTGGCTTATGAAGAAGGTTCTTAAGGAGGAATGGGGATTTGACGGTGTAGTTATCAGCGATTACAACGCCATCGGCGAACTTCTCACCCACGGTATTGCCGCCGATATGAAGGAGGCCGCTAAACTTGGCTTTGATAACGGTTGCGATATTGAAATGTGCTCTACCGCATACGCTAAGCACCTTAAAGAACTTATAGAGGAAGGCGTTTTCACCATCGAGCAACTCGATGAGGCGGTAATGCGTGTTCTTAAACTCAAGCGTGATCTTGGCCTTTTTGAGGACCCATATCACGGTGCATCGGTAGAAAAGGCAGAAAAAGTTCTGCTTACACCCGAAAATCGTGATCTTGCAAGACGCGCCGCAGAGCAGTCTGCAGTTCTTCTTAAAAATGAAGGTATTCTTCCGCTTTCCACAGATATTAAAAAGATTGCACTTATAGGTCCTATTGCTGACAGTAAGGAAATTATCGGTTTCTGGAACTGCAACGGCAGAGATGAGGAAAGCACCACCGTTAAAGAAGGAATCGCTGCACTTCTCCCCAATGCTGAGATTACTGTTGTAAAGGGGTGTGGCGATGCGTGGGACGATCTCGACACTTCCGGATTTGACGAGGCAGTGGCCGCTGCTAAGAATGCAGATGCTGTAATACTATGCCTTGATGAACCGTATAAGTACAGTGGCGAGGGCAACAGTCGTACCGATATACGTCTTCCCGGCGTTCAGGAGGAACTTGCCCGCGTTGTTGTACAGGCCAACCCCAATACCGCCGCCGTTGTATTCAACGGTAGACCGCTTGTACTTACTAAACTTGCAGAATGTGTACCGGCCATTCTTGAAATGTGGTATCCCGGCACTGAGGGTGGTTCTGCAGCAGCAAACCTTCTTTTTGGTAAGGTAAATCCCTGCGGTAAACTCACAATGACATTCCCGAAGGCAGTGGGACAGTGTCCGATTTACTATAATCATCCCAACACCGGCAGACCGAAGTGGGGCGATGATAATACCCATCGCGGTTATACATCAAACTATATTGACTGCGGAAATATGCCGCTTTACTCCTTCGGACATGGCCTTTCCTATACCACATTTGAGTATGAGAATATGAACATATCGGCAGATACTATGACCGCCGATACAACCATCACAGTAAGCGTTGATGTTAAGAATACCGGCAAATATGCAGGTAAAGAAACGGTGCAATTGTATATCCGTGATATGGTAGGTTCTACCGTTCGTCCCATTCAGCAACTTGTAGCATTCGAGAAGATCGAACTTGGTGTAGGCGAAAGCAAGACGGTAACATTCACTATCGATGAGCCTATGCTCAGAATCTGGGATGTTAACAACGAGCATAAGTCCGAAAAGGGCGATTTCAAGGTAATGATCGGCTATGCCGACCATTTTGTAGATACCAAGCAGTTCAAACTCGTTTGATTTTCACTTGACAGCAGGTCAACAAAACTGTAAAATAAAAAGGCGGTCGTAAGACCGCCTATATGGGGGCGTAGGTCAGTTGGGAGTGCGTTCGGTTCGCATCCGAAAGGTCATGGGTTCAAATCCCACCGTCTCCACCAAACGAAAACCCCTCTGCACAGCGGAGGGGTTTTCGTTTGGCTAAGAAGCCTGCAGATGTTGACCTGTCGTTCAACATCTGGGTGTCACGCCCCAAAAAAGGAAAGATAACCAATTGGTGTACTGTGCTTTGTTTTGGGATTTATATTGACATTAGTGCAAAAAATATGGTATAATACTATAAATTATTAGATTACTCTTGCGGGGGAATGCAACATATGAGTTTTGCGGACGAATTGAAAAAGAACTATAAATCGGAGCAACAAATAGAAACAGAAAAATTGGAACTCAAGAAGCAAAAGCGAATAGAAAGTCTTAATTTATTATTGGATTACGTAGTTGACTTTGTGAAGAAAGAGGCGATGAAGGCTACTAAAAATTCGAAACGAATGTTAGTTATAGTTCCAACGCATTCTAGTGATGGCGCTTGGGGAAGAATGGATGATGATATTGGCTGTTGGAATGTTTTGGGGGGTGGATATGACCCTCAAGATCCTCACTGCGGGTATTATCAGGGTGGTCTTAGTCACTTTGTTCATTTCGATGATTATGATTATTTTGCATCATTAGTTTATGCAGAATTAGAAAAGTGTGGGTTTAATGATATCTCAGTTGCTTTCGTGCCCCACTATGAGCACGATGACAAATTGTTGTTTAAAGGAAAATTTTTATACAAGAGATTACAAATCAAAATTTCATGGTGATGTTTTTGGCTTATTATAGAAAATAGCGAATTTAAAGATAATCAGGTTTTTGACCGGTTCCATTTTGAGTGTCGGTCCCAAAAAGAGAACGAAGCAATTGCTTCGTTCTCTTTTTGTGTTTGTGTCCGCAGGACACAACATTTTTTGACCGCTTGCGATCAATATCATTTCGAGCGTAGCAAGAACATCGTTATAGATAAGCGAACACAAAAGAGGTTGCCTTACGGCAAACAGTGCTGCGTTTCGCACAAAAGATGTGATGCTTCGCATCAACGATGTCACGCTTCGTGAAAACAAATGCTCTGCATTGATTTATCGCCGCTTTTATGCTACAATAAACCCAAGGCGGTGATGATTTGAAAAGAATTTATTTGTTTATTATATCTGTATTTTTGATTTTATCTTTTTCTGCGTGTGGTACGAGTTATGATACTAACAGCGAAAATGATTTGCCCGTTGAAAATTCACAAAGTGATATTGATACAAGCAAATATATTATTCAAACACACTTTTACCAAATATATGAGGAAGACTTGCAGAAGTACAAATATAGAATAACAAGTGGCAAAGATATTTTGGTCGAAGATACCAAGTTTGGAACTGAACCGCAAATTGAAGATAAAGGCGACGGTGTTGTTAAACTCCATTTAGGGTTTGGAACGAATGCTTTTTCTGTGAAATACTTTAACGTGTATGATAAAACGATATCTGAAGAATTTAACCCTTTTAGCATATATGCTGATTATATAAATACCAAAACAAAGGAATATTATATTGCATATTTCAAACATGAAGAAAAGCCGAAACTTTATATAAATGGCTTTTTTGACAGTTCGGAATTTTCAAACGAATTAGATTTGAATTTTTCTATTGCAGATTGTGAAAAACTTATTTTTCTAAACGAAGAAGAAATTTATATTGAGTATATAGACAATAATTCAGAAATCATTAAAAAAGTTGTTGATTTTAAGAGTTAAGTTATTAAAGCAAAGAAAATCCTCGTTCTTCGGAACGAGGATTTTTTATCCATTGCGAAAGCAATGGCATATCATCACACCTTTAGGGGTGTAGCAAAAAGTTTTCGCAATGATTATATACAACGCTTTGTATTGATTTATATTGCATAACCACCGATAGGATATAAAAGAAAAGCCGTGAATATTATAAGTGATACATCTCATTTATCGTGTTTGGTTTATTTACTGTCTGATTCGGCGATTATTTGCGCAAAATGTTGAATTTTGCAACATTTTGTAGTTGACAAACAAAGCATATAATGGTATAATAACCGATATAAGTCGAATTGTGCGATTTTATAATCGAATCGCTGCCAAAGGCATAATAATGAACCGGTTTTATAAAGATATGGATTAAAAAACAGAAGTGAAAACAGAAAGAATTAAATATCCTTTCTATGGAAAAAGGCAACTCAGAAAAGGATTATGATTTATCAGGTGTTGGGAGGTGTACAGGGCTAAACATCGGCTATTCTTATCGAAGCGAAACAGATATAATTGGTCAAAGATTATTGAATAGGATTTTGGCGAAGAATACAGAACATACTGTTGAAAATGCGTGAAAAAGCACTAATAGAAATAATTGGATGTTTGCCGAGGATTCTTTATAATACGGCATAATCGACCATGTTGTTTCGGATACCGAATGACCGTAAGAGCCATTCTGGTCAAAGAATAATTTGAACGGAAGGGATTTGCTATGGAAAACAATAAGATTGATAAAACTAAATTGATAGGGAATATGACCGAAAATCTTCCTATGTTAAGAACGCGTTTGGGTTTAACACAGGAAGAATTGGCAGATAAAATTGGTGTTAGCAGAAGTACCGTTTTATCTATTGAAAACAAAAAGCGAGAAATGACATGGAATACATTTCTTTCGCTCATACTGCTGTTTTCAAAGAACGAGACTACTAATAAACTTCTTAACATCCTTGATATATATACAGAAGAATTCCATGATTTTATCAAGGAAAAATGATTTAATGCGGGAAATTATAATTTTTTAGTTTTATAATTGAAAGAGGAGGGGATATGATGAAGAA
>JAZOBW010000193.1:0-6348 GCA_045596185.1 Acutalibacteraceae bacterium
TCGTTAAGAGCATCAAAAATACGGATAACATTGATTCCGTTTTCAATCGATTTTTTAACGAAAGCATCTACAACATCATCGGAATAGTGCTTATATCCAAGAAGATTCTGTCCGCGCAGAAGCATCTGCAATTTTGTGTTGGGCATATACTTCTTGATTGTGCGGAGTCTCTCCCAAGGGTCTTCGTTAAGAAAGCGCATACATGCATCGAATGTAGCGCCGCCCCAACACTCGACCGACCAGTAGCCGATTTTGTCGAGTTTTTCAAGGGCAGGGATCATATCCTCGATCCTCATTCTGGTGGCAGCCTGAGACTGGTGTGCATCACGAAGAATAGTATCGGTAATAAACAAGGGATTCTTAGCCATAACCTATACCTCCTTAACCAAATAGTGCAATAAGTACACCGGCGGCAATGGCCGAACCGATAACACCTGCAACGTTGGGGCCCATAGCGTGCATAAGCAGGAAGTTGGACGGATTTTCCTTCTGACCGACAGTCTGTGAAACACGAGCAGCCATAGGAACAGCCGAAACGCCTGCCGAACCGATAAGCGGATTCATCTTATTCCTGGTGAACAGATTCATAAACTTAGCAAGAAGAACACCACCGGCAGTACCGATAGCAAATGCAACAATACCCATAGCCATTATCTTTAGCGTATTCAAATCAAGGAATGAGGTTGCGGTTGCGGTTGCACCGACAGAAATACCAAGGAAAATTGTTACGATATTCATAAGTTCGTTCTGTGCAGTCTTGCAAAGACGGTCGGCAACGCCCGATTCCTTCCAGAGGTTTCCGAGCATAAGACATCCGACAAGCGGAGTTGCAGACGGAACAAGAAGTGCAACAAAGATAGTAACGATGATCGGGAAGAGGATCTTCTCGGTCTTGGAAGCCTGACGCAGAGGCTTCATTACTATCTGGCGTTCCTTCTTGGTGGTAAGAAGTTTCATAATGGGCGGCTGAATAACCGGTACCAATGCCATATACGAATATGCGGCAACGGCTATCGGACCGAGAAGGTTAGGATAAAGTTGCGATGCGGTGTAAATTGCGGTAGGACCATCTGCACCACCGATGATGCCGATAGATGCGGCAGCCTTTTCCGGAAAAGCAAGAACAATACAACCGATAAAGGTTATGAATATACCTATCTGCGCAGCGGCACCGAGAAGCAGCGACTTTGGATTGGAAATAAGGGGGCCAAAGTCGGTCATAGCGCCAATACCGATAAAGATAAGGCATGGATAAATACAGGTTTTAACACCTATGTACAGATAATCCAGCAGACCGCCGTTTGCCATTATAAATCCATAACTGTGATGGAAGGATGAATCGGCATCCATAAAGGCTGTCCACAGTTCGCTGTGATACATACCGGCACCAGGTAGATTTGTAAGAAGCATACCGAATGCTATACCGATAAGAAGAAGCGGTTCGAATTTTTTCTTGATTGCAAGCCAAAGCAGAAAAAGGGAAATAACTATCATAACCAGTGTTTTCCAACCGGCAGCTACAATGATCTCTTTTCCGAGAATTTCACTGTATTCCTTAGTATCGTGAAGGAAATTTTCACCGATCATATAAAAACCCATCTGCCTGATGAAGTTCATAATCGATTCAATAATCTTATCCATTTGTTTTCTCCTTAGCCGATCACACAAAGAACGGTTCCGGTTTCAACAGAAGAACCATTTGCGATAACAGAGGATACGGTACCGCTGCAGGGAGCCATAATTTCATTTTCCATCTTCATAGCCTCAAGAACCATAAGAACGTCGCCCTCTTTAACAGCAGCGCCGTTTGCAACATTTACCGAAAGAATGGTACCGGGCATAGGACTGCTTACGGTCTGACCGCCTGCAGGAGCCGATACGGCAGCAGGTGCGGCAGTGGGCGCAGGTGCAGCAGGTGCAGCAGGTGCAGGCGCAGCAGCGGGTGCCGGGGCTGCCTTTACATCAGCAGCATCGATAGCCTCAAGTGTGATTTCGTAAGCGGTTCCGTTTACGGTTACTCTATACTGTTTCATAATATTTTACCTCTTTTTTATATTTTAATATTTATACCTTTTTGAACGAGATTACCCTGAGCGCCGACACATCAGTGCCCATTTCCTCTGCAGCAGCAGCAGTTACCGCTGCAATTATTTCCTGACGGTTTTCAATAACTGTATCCTGAACAACTGCCGGTGCAGGTGCGGCTGCAACCTCCGCCTTGGGCTTACGGCCGCGGAAAAACAGACCCATAATACTGCAGATTATAACTATGCAAACAAGGCCTATAAAAACCGTCCCAACACCCATACATACAACAAACCAATCAGACATACTAGGAATAACGAAATCCATTCTATGCACCTCCCCTTATTATGCATTAAAAGGCTGTTTTTTAATTATTTTTCTCTTTGTGAAGTTTTTAACAAAAGAGACACCTAATCGAATTTATTATATTATACTTTTACACCTTATTCAAGAATAAACACAATAAGTTCACAATTTGTTAACATTTTTCTCTGCTGTATGAAATTCACACTTTTTTCTCTTGTCCAGTATTATAGTATAGACGGACACCCGATGCCCTTTTGTCCGTGTATTCCCAACAAAGGAGTTTTTAAGATGACAAAGAAATATGAACACAAAGGTATGAGCGATGCTATGAATTTCTTCCGAAATTCCGACAGCGATATACTCACTATGGCCTTTGTAAATATGCAACCGCTCGACAGCGTTTACGAACTGTCGGACGCTTTTTGCAGAGGAACCCTCTTCCCCAATCTTGACAAACCTTTTACAGCCGGAGGTATGAGATAATGTCCGAAAAAGATACCTTGAAAAGAAAAATATGGGAACTGGACTTCGCGCTTCACGAACTGGTTCTGTTTCTAGATACACATCCCACCAACGCCAAAGCCCTTTCGCTTATGGGAGAATACCGTAAGTTGAGAAAGGAAACAGTGGCACTTTACGAATCAAAGTTCGGCGCTTATGCACCCACCGCCGCCAAGACACCCCTTGACGATGAGTGGAAATGGATAAAGGGTCCCTGGCCCTGGGAAAATAATTTTGCGGAGGTATAACCAGTATGTGGCAATATGAAAAGAAATTACAGTATCCTATAAATATCAAAAATCCCAATCCCAAGTATGCGCAGATAATTATCAGCCAATACGGCGGTCCGGACGGCGAACTCGGCGCATCAATGCGCTACCTGACCCAACGCTACAGTATGCCCTACGATGATGTTAAAGGAATTCTGACCGATGTGGGTACAGAGGAGCTGGCACACCTTGAGATGGTGTGTGCTATGGTTCATCAGTTGACCAGAAATCTTACCCCCGAAGAGATAAAAAAATCCGGATTCGACAAATACTTTGTGGACCACACTGCCGCGGTATATCCCGTAGCGGCAAGCGGTCTGCCCTGGAGAGCCGAATATATTCAGGCAAAGGGCGATGTCCTTGCCGACCTTCACGAGGACCTTGCAGCAGATGGCACGACCACCAAAGAACAACCCACTATTTTCGAGAGCCCGAAAACCCTTGATATTACTGGCTTTTCGGCACTTTGAGACTTTTCGCAAAAATGGCATACCTGCAACCATATAAGAACAACTTGACCCCAAATTACAATATTTTTTACAAAATTCACGATAGGACAAGCTGTTTCCGGAGGAAGAAAGAAATCATAAAAAGATCGGTTCTGCTCTCAAAAAACACGATGCAGAACCGATCTGATTTCATTTTTAAGACTGTTTGTTAAAATCAATATTCAGCAAAATCTTGACTGATTTGTTAAAATCTTGATCTTGCTTCAAATGTTTTACCAATAAATCCACATAATCATCGTCCGAAGCAAGCCCTATACCTTGAGATACCATATTAAGTAACATTTTTGCCGGCACAATAGAAACTAACTCATCATAATCCGTCAAAGAATCTATTTTATCACTTAATTTTTGGACTTCATCCATAATATCCGTTTTGTTTTTGTTATTTATCGAATCTAATTGCTCGCCTAACTTCTTAGAATAAGATAATTTTGTTGCATAAAGCATTTTAGTATATCTCTTAGTAATAAAATCGCTCAAAATGGCGTTTTTCCCTGCCTTTTTAATATGATCAATCACCTTGCTTTTTACCTGAGATAAATCTTTATTCAAATGAGCGTTGTTGATATGCTCTAAGATTTCCGATCTGATTAAGAAGTTTTCCCATTCGTTATAGCCAATTGCAAATATGTTGTCACATTTAAGAGATTCAATTTCCAATGCTTGCATGTAATCATTATCGATCAGACCAAAAGCTTTACGCCTAAACAATTGTTCTTTCCCGTTAATGCCTTTCGTGTTCAGTTTTACTTGTTCACATGAACTTACAGGTTGTATCTCATATTCGGGAAATAAACATTCTAAGATTCTGCAATCGATGGAATTCCGAGTGCCTTCGCAAAATATTATGTCCTTTTTGGTTCCTTCAATACCCAAAATAACATCTAAGCTAATATCAGAATAATCTTCGATTTTTTTAAACTTCCACTTTTTATATTCCTCAGATTTTTCAAGATAAACCAACGCTACATTTTTTCTACTTTCAACAAAATCGATATTATGTGTTAGGTAAACAAACCTCAAATCAGTACGCTCAGTCTCCAACTTATCAAACAGGTTTCTCATTAATGCCCCGTTCAAATGCCTTTCGGGTTCATCAATAAATATAAAAGAATCCTCTGGCGCTAACAATACCGCCATTATTAAGTAAGCAATACTTTTCTCTCCATCACTTGCATTATCCATAGAATATTGATCAATTTGATTTCCTTTCAAATAAAGGGACTCTTTAACCGCAACAATATCTCTGTCCAATCCCAAAGTAGAAAAAATGTCATAGAATCTTGTCCTAAGAACATTAGTCTTATTTGTGCCTTTTTCATAGGAATCTAAAGTTTGATTATTTAATTCTCTTGTTAAATACATCAAAGAGGTAGTATCTCCGAGCATTTTATTAAGAGTGTAACTTGTATTCAAAGAAACAAACATTCCAGAAGATTGCATTACTGTTCTGTTCGCAGGAACAACTATGGCGTTTTGAAACATGCTCTCAGAAATCCGTCTTAACAACGTCGTTTTTCCTGCGCCGTTTTTACCGAAAATTACATAGTTTTTATTTCCATACTTAAATTGTTCAAATAGTTCATTTACATCGGGGGCTAACGACTTAACCAATTGTGATATTTGAGTTATAATGCTTTTTAAATAATTATCACCCCGGTTTGTATCGACAGATATACTCCAAAAAATATCCAAGTGTTTGTTTTTATCTGATAAAATATTATTAATGTGATTCTTGTAAGGAGTATTATAAGAATCGAATTTTACACGCCTTAACTCTTTTATCTGCTCTTTACAAATATCGATTTTATCGCCTATATCCTTATAATTGAATGTGTTCAAATCATCATATTGAGCCTGCAGAGTAGCAAATTGAGGTATCATAAAATCTTTAATTAGCATACCTTGATCTTTGCAAAATTGTATAGCGTTCTCAGCCGTCCAATTAATAACAGACATCTTTTTCATAAGATTATCTAATCTTTCAAGTTTCGATTCGTAATCATCCAAATCGACACACAGCGCTGGTGTGATTTTCCCTTTTAACATATCTAAATTTCACCTCATGTAATTATCAGAGATTCCCCTTTTTGAGATTACAATCACGGCAGAGCATTTGGCAATTTTCAGGGGTGGTATGGCCGCCTTTTGACCATGCTTTGATGTGGTCGGCGTGCATATCTTCAAACTCAAATTCCTCGCCGCAGATAGCACATTTATGATGTTGCTTTTCGTAAGCTGCAAGAGCATCACGACGGTCAAAGGCACGGATGGAAAGTCTCTTTTCTTCTCCGGTCAGCAGATACTCATAAATGCCGGATTTCTTTGTAACATCTTCGTCACCCATAAGGCGTTGAATTTCTAGTTCAAGAGCTTTGGGGTCAAGATCGGTACGCTTGCCGTGCTCATTATAATATAAGCCCCAAGGCAATCCCTTCATTTCTTTGCGCTTTTTCGGGAAGATGGCTTGTACCCAGTCAATCACCGAACGGAAATAATTCCAAAGCGTTACGGCACTGGGATCGTGCTGATGTTCCGACATATATCCTTCGATGATTTTACCCTCGGCACTTGCCGCCCAAAAGATCGCCGTTTCAAGATATTCCTGACGAATGCTCGAACCCTTCAAATATTCGCGGGCGAGCGCATCTGCCGCGCATCCTGTTTTGGAGAAGTATCTCTTGGCACCGGAAGTCCAGGAGCCTGCATACACTGCATTCCGCAATTCCTGATCGGTC
>JAZOBW010000194.1:0-2988 GCA_045596185.1 Acutalibacteraceae bacterium
GATGATCAGCACTTTTTTTGCCTTTTTGCCTTTTCTTTTAGATGGTATATTATTCATTGTATCCTCCGAATAATTTTTTTATTATTATATCGCTATTACGTGTAGTATGTCAACATTAAAAGCCGAAAACGACAATTTGAAAATAAATGTGGAAATCACAGAAGTAATGTTGTATAATATAAAATGATTTATACTGTCGGATAATATTTTCCTTTAAGTTTGAGAGGTTTGTTATGAAGATTGTTATAGTAGGCTGCGGAAAGATCGGTAAAACAATACTTGCAAATCTTGTTGCCGAAGGGCACGATGTTGTGGTTATCGATAACAGTGCAGCGGTTATTGCAAATGTCCGTGATGTATATGATGCTATGTGGGTCTGCGGAAGCGGTACCGATTATGAAACGCTTGACGAAGCGGGCGTTCAGAAGGCAGATATATTTATTGCGGTAACATATTCAGATGAACTTAACTGTATGAGTTGTTTCCTTGCAAAACGAATGGGAGCAAAATACACAATTGCCCGAATGCGTAATCCCGGATATAGCGATCGTTCTCTCGGTTTTGTAAAGCAGCAGACCGAAATTTCACTTTCGATAAATCCGGAATTACTTGCTGCACACGAAATTTTCAATATTCTTAAGTTGCCCAGTGCGCTTAATATTGAAACCTTTTCCCGTCGCGGTTTTGAAATGGTTGAGATAAGACTTAAAAATGATTCTGCACTCGACGGTATGAAATTGATAGATATAAGAAAAAAATATTCGGGTAATTACCTTATCTGCGCTGTAAGAAGGGGAGACGAGGTCTTCATTCCGGACGGTAATTTTATTATAAAAGGCGGAGATCGCATTGGATTTACCGCTCCTTCTACCGAAATTCAGAAACTTCTTAAAAAACTTGGTATACTGCAAAAACAGGCCAGAAATGTAATGCTTCTGGGTGGCGGTAAGGTTGCTTTCTATCTTGCTAAAATGCTGCTTAAAAGCGGAAACTCGGTAAAGGTGATCGATATAGATCCGGAACGCTGTATTGAAATTTCCGAAGCGTTGCAGTCTGCTGTGGTCATAAACGGCGACGGTGCTGATCACGAACTTCTTGCAGAAGAGGGAATCGGCTCTATGGACGCTTTTGTCGCACTTACCGGTATGGATGAAAAGAATATACTTGTATCCTTCTTTGCATCTTCTCAAAATGTACCTAAGGTAATTTCAAAGGTCAACAGTAATGAACTTGCATCTATGGCAGAGCGCCTTGGATTAGACTGTATGGTGTCGCCGAAAAAGATCATTGCCGATGTTGTGCTTCGGTATGTACGCGCCCTACAGAATACACTCGGCAGTAATGTTGAAACCCTTTATAAGGTTATGGATGATAAAGCCGAAGTATTGGAATTTAATGTACAGTCCGATTTCAAATATATCAATATACCTTTCAAGAATCTGGAACTTAAACCTAACATTTTAATTGCAGGTATTTTAAGAGGCAGAACTGCCCTTATTCCTTCCGGTACTGATTTTATTTCCAAGGGCGATAGGGTGATTGTCGTTGCTGCCGGTCATAATCTTAACGATTTGTCAGATATCATCAAGGGTGCGTAAACTGTATGAATAAAAAAATGGTTTTATATACCACGGGGTATATGTTAATTGTGGAAGCCTTGCTGTTGTTGCTTCCGATTTTGGTTGCGATTATATACCGTGAAAATACCGTATGGTCGTTTATAATGACCTCGTTTATTTCTTTGGCAGTGGGCTTTGTATTTATAACAATTTTCAAACCGAAGAATTTTGTTATCTACGCCAAGGAGGGTTTTGTTACCGTTGCTTCCGCATGGCTGTGTGCCTCTTTCATAGGTGCGCTTCCTTTTGTGCTAAGCGGTGAAATTCCATCTTATGTAGACGCTTTTTTTGAAACCGTTAGCGGTTTTACCACTACGGGAGCCTCTATACTTACTGATGTGGAAAGTTTAAGTCACGCTTCACTTTTTTGGCGCAGTTTTACACACTGGATAGGCGGTATGGGTGTTCTTGTATTTATAATGGCGGTAATACCCAACATTTCCGACCGTTCCATTCATATAATGCGCGCTGAAATGCCGGGACCTCAGGTAGGAAAAATCGTACCTCGCGCCAAAGATACTGCAGTTATACTATATTTGATATATGTTGTGTTAACGGTGATACAGGTTGTTATGCTTTGGTTTGGCGGTATGCCGTTTTTCGATAGCCTTGTTCATACTTTCGGTACCGCAGGTACAGGCGGTTTCGGAATAAAAGGAAACAGCATCGCAGGATACAACTCCTATTGTCAATGGGTAATCACTATATTTATGATGCTTTTCGGTATCAACTTTAATCTTTTCTATCTGTTGTTAATACGCCGATTTAGGTCGGTCCTTAAAAGTAATGAACTGTGGAGTTATCTCGGTATTATTCTGGGCTCTGTTGCCATAATCACACTTAACATATTGCCCTCATACGAAAAGTTCGGCGATGCTTTGAGAGATTCTGCATTTCAGGTATCCTCGATAATCACCACCACAGGATATACTACAGCCGATTATGATGTGTGGCCGCAACTTTCGAAATGTGTTTTGCTTATTTTGATGTTTATCGGTGCCTGCGCAGGTTCCACAGGCGGAGGACTGAAGGTGTCAAGATTGGTGATACTTATAAAATCGGTGGGCAGGGAACTTAGAAGAATGATACATCCGCGCTCTGTTAATGCTGTCCGTATGGAGGGCAGAACGGTAGACGATACTACAATAAGCGGCGTTACTGTTTATTTTGCTATATATATGTGTTGTTTCTTTGTAATTTTCCTTATTTTAAGCATAAACGGTTTTGATATAGAGACTAACTTCAGTGCAACTGCCGCATGTTTCAACAATGTCGGACCCGGTATGGGGCAGGTAGGGCCAACGCTTTCTTATGCGGCGTATTCACCGCTTTCAAAAATAGTTTTATCGGTTGGAATGTTGCTTGGAAG
>JAZOBW010000195.1:0-4109 GCA_045596185.1 Acutalibacteraceae bacterium
GATGTACACAAAAAAATCGGCGGTTACAACCTTGCATATCGACAACTGCATGATTTTGATCTTTGGCTGCGCTTGTTGAATAATTATAATATTCATATCCTCGATTCAAATCTGGTCAGATATAGGTTTGCCGGTGCTTCAGATAATGTAAGTCGTTCCTGCAACCAAAACAACATCCGGCTTTATAACGAAGCCGCTGATATTTTTTCGAATTTTTTTAATTCTATTTCCGATGATGATTTCAAAAAATCTTTTTCCAAATACTTTATAGGACAAAATGTAAATTCTCATTCACAAATAATATGTGAAAAATTCTTTTTACTTTATAAGCACGGTCTCTGGAACACCGAAAGCAAAGCCTTATCCTTAAATTTTCTTATGCACAATCTGAATAACGAGGTCTTGTCGTGTTTTGAAAACCATTACAATCTTTCTTTGAATGACCTATACGCTTATACTGCAGAGTATTCCGCTAATTATGATTCTTCACTATTTGATTCTTACGAAAAGATTAAAAGTGAAAATGCAGGTCTTTCCGATCAGTTAAATCGCATTTACACTTCCAAATATTGGCGCTTTATAACCTTTTTAAGGCGATTCAAAAAATCCACCAAGGGAGAAAAAATCAATGAAAAATGATCTCTTTTCTGTAATTCTGCTTCATTACAATCAGCCAAGATACATTTTCACAGCGCTTGATTCAGTCCTTAACCAGAATTACGATAATATTGAACTTGTAATTGCCGACGACGCTTCAACCGATATTGATCTTGATACCCTCAAATCATATCTGGAAGAAAATAAAAAGGATAACATCGCAAATATTATCTATTCTATAAATGAGGTTAATCAAGGCACTGTGAAAACAATAAACAGTGCTGTAAAAAAGTGCAACGGAAAATATATACTCTTTTTTGCCGCTGATGATGCACTGTACGACGAAAACGTTATATCAAACTTTGAAAAATCTTTTCGTAAGTCCAAAGATAACGTATATATGATCTCATCACAATGCCATATGATGGACGAAAATCTAGAAGAAGAACTCCACACATTTGTAAGACCCACTCAGGCTGTTAGTTTCAATAAAATGAACTCCGAAGAACAATATAGAGTATTTTGCTCAAGTTGCTTTCTTGCTATCGGTGCAACAGCAATGCGCAGCAATATGTTTGAGAAGTTCGGATATTTTAACGAAGAGTACAAATTTATCGAAGACTGGTCATATTTCCTGCATCTCACCCGTAACGGCGGATTGATGAAATATGTTGATTTCAACGGTTTGCTTCACAGAGACGGCGGTGTAAGTCATTATATCGACACAAAAAATGTACCCCCTCATGTTATGGCATATAAATATGATATGATAAAAATTTTTGAAAACGAAATTTTACCGTATCTTAAACGTTTTGATGCCGCCACCATCATTAACACACTCAACTGGTATTCCGATGAAAAAAATTCGTACTATTCACTGGGCGGAACAGGCATTTCGCTTTCAAAATTCAAACTTTTCAAAATGTTCCCCAGTTTTTACACTCAAAGTACCCTTTTCCCCATCACACACGACTGGTCGGGACTTATAAATCCTGCAAAAGCAGCCGCTATTGTGGGGATCATTTATATTACTGCATTGTTTATCAGTAAATCTATCCCCTCACCCATTGATATAGTTTTCGAATACATCGGTTATCTGTTTGCACTGATTTTTACTATAATTCTTGTTCTTATGCTTGGAATATGTGCCATTAAGATAGGCGTTTCATTCCTTCAAAAAATCAAAAGAATACTGAAAGGAGTTAATAGGTAATATGTTCAATGTTTCTGATTGCAGTTTTTCAAAACATTCAGATGCCACTTACGGTAGCCTTACCGCAGTTGAATGTGGCAAAGATATACCTTTTGATGTAAAAAGAGTATACTATATTTACGATGCTCCCGAAGGTGTTCGCCGTGGTTTCCATTCACACCTCGATCTACACCAGATACTAATTTGCGTTCACGGAAGCGTTAAGGTGCTGACGAAAACTCCATACGAAGAACAAATAACCGAACTTTCTCAACCGAATCAGGGTCTTTACATCGGTCCGATGATATGGCGCGAAATGTATGATTTTTCTGAAGGTGCTGTATTATTGGTACTTGCCAGTGAACTGTATGACGAAAGCGACTACATACGCGATTACGGCAGGTACGAAAAAATAGCAACTGAATTTTTCAATAAAGGTGAGATCTGATATGAAAATACCCTTTTCCACATTTGACAAAATGCATAAGGAAATCCGCGAGGAAATGCTGCAAAAGTTCACAGATATGTATGATACCGGTTGGTTTATCCACGGCAAGGAGTGCGCCGAATTTGAAAAAGAGTTTGCAGCATACTTCGATGTAAAACACTGCGTGGGTGTTGGTAACGGACTGGACGCCATATACCTTTCACTTCTTGCTATGGGAATCGGTTCCGGCGATGAGGTAATCATACCTTCCAATACCTTTATAGCAACCGCACTTGCCGTTTCATATTCGGGCGCAACCCCCGTAATTGTTGATCCTGACAGTACCACATATAATATGTGCGCAAACGGACTTGAAGAAGCGCTTACCGAACACACCAAAGCGGTTATTCCTGTTCATCTTTACGGACAAGCCGCTGAAATGGATGATGTCCTCGCCTTTGCCAAAAAGCATAATCTTTATGTCATTGAAGATTGCGCCCAAGCACATGGTGCGCTTTATAAGGGTAAAAAGGTCGGAACATTCGGTGATATTGGCTGTTTCAGTTTCTATCCCGGTAAAAACCTCGGTGCTTTGGGTGACGGCGGCGCCATCATAAGTAATAATGATGAACTTGCAGACAAGGTAAGAGCACTTTCCAACTACGGTTCCAAGGAAAAATACAATCATATTTATATGGGAACCAACAGCCGCCTCGATGAGATACAGTGCGGATTCTTAAGAATTAAACTCAGACACCTTGATGAATATAATTCCGATCGTAACCGTATTGCCAAAAGATACCTTGAAGGCATCACAAACCCGAAGATTCGTCTTCCGAAGATCGGAGAAAACAGAACCCATATCTGGCATCTTTTCCCCGTTATGTGCGATGAAAGAAACGCTCTCGAAAAGCATCTCGAAGACAAGGGTATCGGCGTTACCATACACTATCCCATTTCTATTGCCGACCAGAAGGCATACGCATCCCTAAATCTTCCCAAACTTCCGATTGCACAGGAAATTGCTGCTACCGAGTTAAGCCTTCCACTTTATGTAGGAATGACCGATGAAGAAATCGATTATGTAATCGAAGCAGTAAATAATTTTTAAGTGGTGATATTATGCGTTTGAGAGCACCTTTAGAAAAAGATGCAGAAAGAATGCTTAGTTGGATGAAAAATCCCGAAACAGCAGAAATTTTTGCAACCGACTTTTCCAGTTTTACTATTGATAAAGTTAAAAACTTTATTAAGAACGCCAATACCGACGAGGCAAATGTTAACTTTATCTGTGTTGACGATGATGATAAATATCTTGGTACAGTCAGCCTTAAGAATATTGACAAAATCGCAAAAAACGCAGAATACGCCATAAGTTTTTGCTACGACGCCCAGGGTACAGGTGCATCGGCATTTGCCACTAAAGAAATACTGAAATATGCATTCAACACTTTAGGACTTGAAAGGGTTTATCTGAATGTTATTCCACAGAATGTTCGTGCTAATAAATTCTATAAAAAGATGGGATTTGTTTTCGAGGGTGAATTCAGAAACCACATTGTTGTAAACGGTAAACTTTCTAATCTGTGTTGGTACAGTATGTTAAAAGATGAATTTACCGAATAAATGTTATCTATCGATAACCCCATAAAGTTTAATATCACTTTCGCAATACGAAAACATCACACTAACTTTAGTCAAAATAACACTTAACAGACAAAAAAGAGAAGACTCGTTATAAGCGAATCTTCTCTTTTCTATTGTTAGTGTGTTTGTGCTTGTGTTCAAGATTATTTATATATATAAATGTGATGCCGTTTTTTATTGAAAAGTACAATTCTTTTCAATAATTAAAATAATTACATTGTTATTTTTTGTTATATCATTAGAATA
>JAZOBW010000196.1:0-8647 GCA_045596185.1 Acutalibacteraceae bacterium
ATGTTTCATAAAAGGATCTAATGGCTTTATAAGTTCCTGATCGGTATCCATATAAACGCCGCCATATTTTTTAAGCACATAAAGCCTTACATAATCGGCAACGAAAGCATATTTTTTAGATTCATACGCCTGTTTGGTCCAAAGGCAACTTTCAATATCGAAATTATCTTCATTCCATTCAATTATCTCGTAATCGGGGCAATACTTTTTCCATGATTTGATGCACTTTTTTATAAGAGGAGATTTCTCACCCCTGCCAAACCAACAATAATGTATTACTTTGGGGATCATAACAATCTCCTTTTACTTCAAAAGATCATAAAATATTTTCTCTACCTTCTCAACCATCGCTCTGCTTGAGAAATATTCACTGCGTTTTTTTGCTGCTATCAATGAATTTTTATAAAACTCCTCATCTGAGAGCATTTTATACATACCCTCATAAAGGCTTTGGTTGTCATTTGCAGTTACAATACCAGCCTGTTCTCCATCAAAAAACTCTGTTACAGTGGGAAAAGCCGAAGCAACGGGAACGCCGAGCGCAAGTGATTCAATAGAGACAACATGACCGCCTTCGGTGAAGGAAGAACATACCGTGAACATACTATTTTGTATATAAGGATAAGGATTTGCGGTATAGCCTGTTAGAATTACACTATCGGCAGTTGATGTTCTTTGAATTTCGGCTTCAATAGCCTCGCGTTCGTAGCCTTCGCCCACTATAACCAGTTTGTGTTGAAGACCGGCATCAAGAAGCATTTTATGCACAGTAACAAGACGCGGAAATCCCTTCTCACGCTCAAAGCGTCCTACAGAACAGACATATTTTTCTTTCGGCAAATCCACCTTTTCCTTTGCCATTTCCTTGATTTCAGCAGCAATTACTGGGGTATGACAAGGAATAACTTCCTGACTTATATCAAGCAATTCTTTAAGTGAATCAGCAGCAACCTTAGAGTCGCTTACTATTCTGTCGAACCTATTTATATAACCAGCCGCCTGAAGCATTTTTTCTTTGAAATAAGGGTTGGTTCCTGCATCACCGTGTATAAATTTAATTGTCTTTGCCTTGTTCTTTACAAACGGTGCAAAGCGGCAATAGTTGTTTATATGATATGCTGCAACTATATCAAACTGTTCAGAGCAACAATAATCAAGCAGTCCTTCGCCGCCGGACTCCTTTATTTTTTCAATTTTTCTTTCCTTGAAACGGTATATAATCTTATCCAAAAGGTTTTTGGGCGGTTTAAGTTCTGAATACGGATTTACAACCTTAATGTTGAGTGCCTTGAATCTGGGCTCCCATTCGCCGCCGCCCTGTATAGCAAATACGGTAATATCGAAACGCTCTTTATCCATCAATGTAACCAGATCCAACAATGCTTTATCTGCGCCGCCGCAAACAAGGTTTTGATGAAGAAAACAAATTTTTACTTTTTGCATTATATATACCCTCCTTAGGATTTTTAATTAATCTTTGCCTCTAATTTAGGTAATTCAAGGCTGCCCCAATCCTGTGTCATCCACTGAATATCCTGAACAACCTCTTTTGTGAATGAGAACGCAGGCCAAACGGCATCAATATCAACTATCATACCAATATCATTCTTTGAATAAACACAGATAAGAGCCTTATAAACGCCATTTACAAGCGGCCTTATATCGCAGGAAAATTCTGCTTCTCCCTTTGAAACATCGATTGGTGCAACCATCTGCGATGCACATACAGGGGTATCATCCTTAAGCCTAAATTCAATTCTGAAGAAACAATCCCCCACATCCTTACGGACATCCCATTTAAGGCGGAATCTAAGTGATTCCTGCTCAGTTATATTGCAGCCGCCGCTGTTAAGCAGTTCACAACTTGTAAGATAGATGCCACGGCGGTTTTTCAGATGTGCCATATGGAATTTATCTGAATATTTAGTCAGAACATTCATACCCTCATACAGATTGCTATCAAGGTAATAACCTATCGCCTCTTCAACATCGCCCACAAATACGACCTTGCCGTGGTCAAGCACAACGCATCTGTTGCACAGTTTACGGATAGTACTCATATTATGACTTACATAAAGTATCGTTCTGCCCTCTTCGTTAGCAACATTTACCATCTTATCGATACATTTTTGCTGGAATTTCATATCACCGACCGCGAGAACCTCATCCATTATAAGTATTTCACTATCGAGATGAGAAGCAACCGAGAATGCAAGTTTAACATACATACCACTTGAGTAACGCTTTACGGGGGTATCTATAAACTGACCACACTCCGAAAACTCGATTATCTGGTCAATTTTTGATGTTACCTCTGCACGGGACATACCGAGTATTGCACCGTTAAGGTAAATATTTTCTCTGCCGGTAAGTTCGGGATGGAAACCTGTACCGACTTCAAGCATACTGGAAATTCTGCCGTTTATATAAATATTTCCTTCTGTGGGGGCGGTAACACGGGAAAGAAGTTTCAAAAGGGTGGATTTACCTGCACCGTTATGGCCGATAATGCCAAGTGCTTCGCCCTTTTTAATTTCAAGATTTATTCCGTCCAATGCTAAAAACTTTTCGTTTTTACCGTATGTTTTTGCGCCTATTTTCAAATTGGGATCTTCTTTTCCGCGAACCTTTGCCCACCAACTTTGAAGATCGCTTTGAAGTGTACCGCCGCCAATGGTACCGAGACGATACTGTTTCTTAACATTTTCTATTTTTATTGATAAATCACTCATACTATCACCTCATCAAACGGTATCCATAAAGGTCTTTTCAACCCTGCTGAACAACACAACGCCAATAGCAAGTACTATCACAGTGACTATTGCACTTATAAGCAGATAAAACAGTGGCAATTCACCTGTACCCAAAAAACCATACCGCATTGTTTCAACGATGGGTGCCATAGGATTAAGCATAGCAATCGGCTTGATTTTATCCGATATCTCTGTAGTGGGGTAAATGATAGGAGTAATATACATCCATAGTGACACACCGAATGAAATAAGCACGGTAAGATCACGGTATTTTGTTGTAAGCGAAGAAATGATTATACCAAAGCCAAGGCCCAGTGCTGCCATCTGAATAACAAGTACCGGAAGCATTAAAGCCCAAAGATTCGGTTGAACCGAAGAACCACTGCACATGAAATAAATCAAAAATCCGATAAACATAAGCAACTGTACGCCAAAATCAAGAAGACCTGTTATAACGGTAGATATAGGCGATACAAGTCTTGGAAAATAAACCTTGCCGAATATTCCGGCATTGCCGACAAAGGTAGTAGATGTCTGATTAAGGCAGTTTGCAAAATATGTCCAGGCTGTGTGGCCGCACATATAGAACAGAAAATACGGTACGCCTTCACCCGGATCAATTTTTGCAATTCCTCCGAAAACAAATGTAGAAATAAGGGTACTGATAAGTGGTGAAATTATTATCCATAAAGGTCCCAATACCGTTTGTTTATATCTGGTTGCAAAGTTTCGTTTTACAAATAGATATATAAGGTCTTTGTACTGCCATAATTCCTTTAGATTGATATCTTTCCAACCGGTTCTGGGCTTTATAACGGTTGTCCATTTTGTTGAATTTTCCATACGAATCTCCCTTTATAAAATATTATAAATTAACCGCAAGAAGTTTGCGGGGGTTAACTGCCTTAAATAACGGCCAAAAATCTTTGATTTAACTGTTTTATAACCGTCAGTATAGTTTACTTTCTTTGTCTCTCGCAAAAGGCGTTTAATGTGACAGTAGTAATCAACTATCGCCTTTTGCTTAAGTTGCTTTAGTCCGCAGGAGTTGAAGAATTCAATTCTATCCTCCATAACATAAAGAACATCAAGCCTTTTCGGGTTGAAATTGCTTCTTAATATACTGTCATTTTCGCGTTGCATATAGTAATAAAGCACCGCTTCACAAAACGCTATCTTTTCTGCTTTATAATAGAGTTTTGGGGTTATGAATTCGTCCTCGTGGATATATCCTTCCGGAAAGCAAATATCTTCAAACAACGATGTTTTGAAAAGTTTTCCGCATGCGCTTATAACCTGCGGTTGACCGGCATATATTTCGTTTAGTGCCTCTATCGGAGTCAGAATTTTATAATCCTTTGTATTTTGTATTTCAACCGGAAGTTTTGACGCCCTTATCAGGGATATTTTAACGATATCCGCACTTTCTTTTAGGGCAATATCAACCATCGTTTCAATCATATCTTCGGCGATGATATCGTCGCCGTCAATAAATGTTATGTATTCACCTGCTGCTTCTTCAATTCCTGCATTCCTGGCCGATGAAAGTCCTCCGTTTTGTTTGTGAAGCACTCTTATATTAGAATTAGCAGCAGCGTAGTTATCGCAAATTTCCGGACACTGATCATCGGAACCGTCGTCCACAAGAATTATTTCAATATTTTTATAACTCTGACGAATTATCGAATCAACACATTCGTTTATGTATTCCTGTATTCTGTATACCGGAACAACCACCGTAACAAGCGGCAACATATTATCACCTCAAAGCATCCAATAACAACCGTTCACACCGTTTGCGAGATTCAAATAAAACTGTATTTACCCTATCAAAATCGGGTGTCGGCGGTATATAGTCTTTTTTTTCAGAATCGTACTCACATTCCGAAAGATCAAAATGAGAAAGCAGAGTATTTATCCTCTCATCACAACCGAGAGAATTTGTACCCACAACAAACGGTTTATTAAGAATTACCGAAAATGCCGCTGCGTGGAAAGAATTTGTGCAAACAATCTGTGCATTTGCAACCAGTGATAAAAATTCCTTTGGGCCTGAAGAGTAGTTCCTTATCCCACTGCGGAAAAAATTTTTCCACTCCGGCATAACAAGAACCCTTTTCACTCCCATTTCCTTTGCAAGGGTGGCGGTGTATTTTTCGAATTCCTCCACAACTCCACCTGCAAAATAGCAAAACATATAGGGTTCATTATATATTTCAAAAGCTGCCAGAGCCGTCCAGTCCTCCCTATCAATCAAAAAGACGGGATCAAGCACCGTTACGCAATCGATATCGGCATTTTCTTTAAGTACAGTAACTGATCGGTTTTCTCTAACCGTAATAAGATCAAATTTTTCAAGATGAGGTTTCATCATCTGAAAATCTTTTTCAGAACAGTCCTTCAGACCGCTTGCAGCATAGGCGATTCGCTTTGAACCATCGGCAAAAGGCAGCAGATAGGACATATCAAAATCAACTATTCCTACATTCCACACCTGATCGCTACCCACCACATACGCCTTGTAATCGGGGTGGGTATCTTCAATATCAGAAATTCCTTTGTATCTTTTTTCAGACAAAGGAAGATATTCTTTTCTGAAATCTTCAAAAACTCTTTTCCTTTTTTTTAATGCGGTATAGTTTAGCGAATTATACACATTTGCAGCCAAATTAGACTTACAATTAAGGGGTTTGAATATACTGTACAGCCTCTCAACTTCGGGTTTCCTTAAATCAAGTATTTCAGTTTCTATTCCGTTTTTATTCAAAAAAGTTGACGTAGCATACGACTGCAAGACCGAACCGAAATTATCCGAATCGTGAAAAGTTAAAATCGCTGTTTTATTTCCTTCCGACATTTCTTATGCTCCCCTTAACCTTTTCAATATAAAACCTAACAACAGAAAAATCAGTTGTCCTTTTCCTGATGCACCTACATTCTTTAAGCCCTGCGTTGACACCCAATAAAGCTTTGATGATTATACTGTTTAATGTTCGGACAAACACCTTTTTTTGAACGGTGTTTTCTATATATTCAGACTCTGCAATACCGGAAAGGAAGGTTGCAAGACTACAAATCTGCTTTGTATCTTTAATTTCTTCGCCGAGACAATAGTCAAAATACGCAGAAAATTCCTGCGGTGTGAAATTTATTCCAAAGGATTCAGCCTGTTTTATTTTAAGGATTTTCAGTTTTTCAATATAATCCTTGGAATAATTTTTTGTAACCTGCCCGATATGCTTTCTGTATTTGAAAAGAACTTCAGGCATAACAGACATTTTATACTTTTGGGCAAATCTTAACCAAAGTTCATAATCCTCTAGTCCATTAAAACTGCTGTCGTACCTATCATATTCAAAAACACAACGGTCAAACATAAGCGTAGGATGCGCAAAAGGAGTTGAAAAAATCAGATCTATCCTTATATCATCGTTGTTACAAGAAAATCTTCTTACATAACCTTCAATTTCTTCTCCGAAAATCTCTATCGCACATCCCAGAACAGATATATCCGAATTCTGCTTCATATAATTTATCTGTTTTTCAAAACGGGTCGGCAGAGAAATATCATCAGCATCCATTCGGGCGATATATCTGCCCTTCGATACGGCAATTCCCCTGTTCATCGTGTCGGAAATACCTACATTGGTCTCGTTTTTCAGGTAAACAATTCTTTCATCATCAAAAGATTTAACTATGTCGGCGGTAGAGTCGGTCGAGCCGTCATCAATAATTATAAGTTCAAAATCGGTAAAGGTTTGGCCCAGGATACTTTCAACCGCTTCTTTAAGATATTTTTCGCCGTTATGCACCGGCAGAATAACACTTATTTCCGGCATCGGTATACCCCCCTTTTTTATCTTCCGTTTTTGATATTTGCAAATTTAGATAGAGCCGCCAGGAGATAATAATGCTTTTTGCGGATAAGTCTTGCTCTTATATCATCGGCACCTGTTGTATCCAGCGCAGAAAGCAGTTCCGGTGAGTTACATATACGCTTTATTTCGGCTATCTTTGCCCCTAAAGGCTTTTTTGCGGTCTTATAAAACTCATTGTTAAGCGCTGTATAACCAAGGGAAACTGTATGATTTTCAAATGCATCAAGATATTCCTTTCGACCGTCCCAAGCCTTTTTGATTGCTTCAATAGTAGCGTTTCTTGCAAAAAGTACCATTGAAAGGAAATCGTCGTAATACTTATTTACAGCACTTCCCTCTCTTACAAATCTATAATACAACGGATTTTTAAGATAATAAACGCTTTCGGCAAAGCCAAAGGCATATACATTAAAAACTCTATCCTCGGATATCTTCATATCAAGCGGAAATAGAAGTTTGTTTTTTACTAACAGTTCTCGCTTATAAAAGCAACGGCATGAACCTCCTGCCATAAGCAATAAATGCTCGGGTTTAATATCATTTCTTTGATATTTATCCTGCAAAATTCCCGGCAATATATCGGGTTCAAGTTGTTGGCCGCAGGCTGTATAGCAATCACATATTACTATATCGGTACCATTTTGTTTTGCAGATGAATACATTTGCTCATACATATCGTTTTCTATCCAATCATCTGCATCGACAAAGCCTATATATTCACCCTGCGCCTTTGAAATTCCAAAATTACGCGCCCTGCTGACGCCGCCGTTTTGAAGATGAAATACCTTTACACGGCCGTCCTTATTAGCATATTCGTCACATATTTTTTCGCTGCCATCGGTAGAACCGTCATCGATAAGTAAGATCTCTATATCTTTAAGTGTTTGTGACAACACCGAATCGAGACAACGGGGCAAATACTGTAAAATATTGTATACCGGTATTACTATGCTCACACTGCTCATGCATATTTGTTCCTTTCCTTTGTCATCTGACGCTCAAGTTTGCGCAGGTAAATGTATCTGCCAATAGCAATAGCCAAAAATAGATATAGTAAAATATTATATGTACTGGCGGCAATAGCAAAAAAAGCAGTTTCAAATGACTGCGATGCAAGCAGTGCAAAAAAGCAGCATACCGAGGACTTTATAACCCTATCATTAAAATATGGATAAAGCATAAAAACTATCTTCAAAAAAACAGCCGAAAACAGTATCAGACCTACTATACCAAAGCTATACATAATATCAATAGATATATTATGCGCGTTTTTATGACCCTGACCGGTACCTATAAAATACTTGATTCCGTCAAGCAGATTCAGTGCGCGTTGCCACACCACCTCGCGTTCAGTAAACAAAGGCTTATTGGTATATTCGAAAAATATTCTGTTCAAATCATCCTTATGCGGACTCTCATACATTATAAAGTAAAACCTCATAAGCCAATAAGGAGAAAGAACCAAAATAGTTGATATTACTTTGTAAAAACGCACCCCTATATTCTTCCTGTTGAACAACACATATCTAGCAAGTAAATATGCCGCAACACAGAACATAACCGAACGGCAACCCGTTATCCAAATAACTGTTATCATTATTACTGCCATTACGGCATTAAAAATAAGATATCTGTTTTCCTGAATATCGGTTATCATAAACAGGTAAAGAACACCGTTTATTGCAATCATTGCAATAGAATTGGTATTCCAACCGCCGGTAATGCCGCCGACAGAAAAATCTACCGATACTAAAAATGAAAATGCCGCATATATATAGCCCACAAAGGTAAAGGATTTTATATTTTGTCCTAAAAAAGAGAAAGAAAAAGGCGTTGCCAAAACCAAAATTAATTTCAGTGAATAAAGGATATTACCATTTATCTGACCAACAACCAACATATATGCAGCGAATAAAGCCAACACCAAAAAACAGTTACGAACCTCTTCAAGTTTCAAAACCTCGCGGTCAGATATATATGAAAGAAGCAAAATACATAAAATTATCGGAAGTCGGA
>JAZOBW010000197.1:0-30705 GCA_045596185.1 Acutalibacteraceae bacterium
ATATTTACCGCATCCTGAAATTTGTATGAAATAAAATCAGGGCGTGCCAAAAAATTCAGGAACATACAACCGGCAAAACGGGCCAAAAAGGAATCCTTTTTAGAACAGGATGCAAGTTGGCCCCTATAAATTGACGGGTTGTTTTTTCTGTACCATTTAAGCGTTCCCGGATAAAAAGACTGCACAAAATATTTGCCATTATACCGTCTTAACATTTTATCTGCGGCGGAACAAAGGCGCCGGCAGGTTTTATTATCGCACTTGAATTCTATCAGCAACGGCACCCTGCCGTCAACAAGTTTTAGACATTCATCAAGGGTAGGTATTCTTTCACCCGTATCCAAAAGACGAAATTTTTTTAGTTGGGCAAGGGTCATATCCTCTACCCTGCCATCATTACCGCACATACGCTTCAGCGTGTTATCGTGAAAAACAACGACCTCACCATCGGCGGTGATGTGAATGTCATTTTCTATGGCATATCCCTGCTGTGCGGCAAGTTCAAATGCAGCAAGTGAATTTTCGGGGGTTTCTTCATCGTGAAGACCGCGATGTGCAATATACAACCCATCAAGCAGTTCACGGTCGGGGTGGCTCCTTGTGGCAGGAAAAATGAGGAACAGCACCAGCAACGCGGTGGCGGCAACTGCCGCCAATATCCATATAGCCGTTAACATATCTCATCAATCCTCCGCCGCAAAGTTTTCAAGTATTGCCGTTTTTGCCTTCGGTTTATAGTCACCGTGACGAACAAACGACATTGTGATAAATGCAAATACACAAAATACTATTGCATAGGGGAATAGTATAAGATAACCAAAGGGCGTTTTATCTATAAGAAGTCCAGAAAGTGCAGGGGTGGCTATCTGCGCCGCCATAGAAAAGGTGTAGTAATAGCCGGTATATCTGCCCACATCTTTACCCTTACTCATCTCCACCACCATAGGATAGGAGTTTACGTTTATCGATGCCCAGCCTATACCCACCAGTGCAAACAATAGATACATTATCGGTGTGGGTGCGCGAAGGAACGAGGCAACAAGGAAACAAGCCGCCATCGCCACTATACCGAGAAGCACCGCCTTTTTTCTTCCCAACTTTTCTGAAAGGAATCCCAGCGGCACAAATGCGACTATCGCAGAAACGGTAGCAACGGTAAGATAACCGGAAGATGCACCAAGGTCTACCTTTAGGACATTCAGGCAGTATCTGGAAAACGAGGTTGTAACCGCATTATACGCCATATACCAGAACAGTACCGACAAGAGAATCAGTACAAGGCTTCTTTTAACCGGTCCCGAAAGGCGCTCTTTGGAGCCTTCCTCCTCCGGCTCATCTGAAACCGCCGTTTGCTTTACTATCTTGTTTTCGTTAAGGCAAAGCACCATCACTATTACTGCAATCAGCATAAATGCGGCAATAACTATAAATACGGGAAAAAACGACTGGTCGGCAGAATATACCGAGGCACCATCGGCGCCCTTTTCGCTTTTAAGCATAAACATCATAACAACGGTAGAGAATATACCGCCGATATATCCAACAAGATTTATAACAGCGTTTGCCTTGCTGCGAAGCGGCTTTTCGGTTACATCAGGCATATAGGCAACCGCCGGAGAACGATAGACCGCCATAGATATAAGCAGACCGCCGAGTGTTACAAAAAATCCGGTAAGATTGCGGATACTTTCGAAGTATCCAAGAAGAACAAGCAACACTACCGACACGATGGTGCCAAAAAGTATATACGGGGTTCGTTTACCCAAAGGGGTACGGGTCTTGTCCGAAAGCATACCGAAAACAGGCAATAAAAATACCGCCAGAACATTATCGATAGCCATAACATTATTGGTGGCAAATGTGGAAAGGCCGAAAACATTTTCAAGCAGATAGGGTATTACCTGATCGTAAAACTGCCAGAAGGCGAGTATAGACATAAAGGCAAGACCGATAAGTGTGGTGCGTCTATAATTCAGTTTCATTTTTCCTCCTCCAACTCGATTACCACGGCAAGATTTCCCCTCTTGCCTGAAGTATAGCGATGGGAGTGCATCTCCTCACCGTTACAGCAGGTGCAAATATCGGCGATGTCGATATTTTCTTCCTGTATGCCTGACGAAAGAAGTATCCGTTTATTTGCAAGGCGAAGGTCGAGTTTATAGTGTTCCGGAATGGTAGGTATAAAAACGCCATCAAGCGATATTCCGATATTGCAAAACTGCTCATACACAGGCGTATCGACCTCATAACAGCAACTGCCGATGCAGGGCCCTATTGCGGCGATAATATCCTTCGGATTACAACCGAACTGTGATACCATCTTTTCTACCGTTACGGCGCCTATTTTTTTAGCCGTACCGCGCCAACCTGCGTGGGAGGTTGCTATAACCCTTTTAACAGGGTCACAGAAAATAAGGGGTGTGCAGTCGGCGTACTGGGTCACAAGTGCAACGCCGCTCTCATTTGTTATAAGTCCGTCTATATCCTGAAAAGACTCCTTGGTGTATCCGGTACCGCAATGCTCACAGGTAACCGTTTTCACATTATTTGTGTGGGTCTGACGGCTTAAAACAAGATGGGCAGTATCTATTCCTACCGCAGAACATATTCTGCGGTAGTTTTCCTCTACATTCTCAAAAGCATCGCCGTTTCTGAAACTTAAATTCATACTGCTGAACTGCCCTTCGCTTACACCGCCCATTCGTGTAGAGAAGGCGTGTTTTACCACGCCGCAAGATTCCAGTTTCGGAAATGTAATATAAACCAGGTCCCCCTTGCGGTTTATATTCACCGTGTTACTCTGCATAAGATTTTCCTCTCTGCGATATTTCTTCCAGCAGTTTTATGCTGTTGTGAATGAAGATATCCCTCTGTTTTGTGCCAAACAATCTTTCCACCTCGTCAAGCGCAGCCTTCATTCTGGGCGGACGACCGACAATATCGTGGGTATCTGTGGCAACAAAGGTAACATACCCCTTTTTAATCAGCCGCACTGCGGTGCGATAATAGGGCGAATGTGTGAGCGATTCGGCATTTATCTGCGAAAGCACAAGTTCGTCCTCAATCATATTAAGTATTCCCTTGAAGCCCGAACAATGCGCATAGCGCTCAATATGGGCAAGTATCGGCACTATGCCGCAATCAACAAGGGCAAGTATATCATCTATTACATATTTTCCAATGGGGCCGCCGCCAAGTTCAAGCAGAAGATATTCACTGCCGCCAAGGGTAAGTTCATCAACAATATCGGCATAACCGATGCCCTTAAAATACAGTACCTCTGCACCGATATATATTTCGGGCAGTTGTTCCGCCGATGATTTAAGCGCCGCGGCAGAGGCATTTACGGCATCCTTGAATTCCTTTATACCTATCTCGTCGGCATAAAAATGCGGTGTTGCGATAACATCGGTTATGCCCTGCCGCTTCATCTGACCAAGCAAGGCAAGTGCCATTTCCATATCGGTTGCACCGTCATCAACATTGGGCAAGATGTGGGAATGTATATCAAGAATACCCATAAAAGCGCCCCCCTTTATTCCAAAATACTTTTTATTTTTTTATACGCCCCGACAATCTCGTCGTATTCACCGTAGGCGTTACGATATACCTCTATAACGGCATTTTCGCAAGAACCCTGCTCTTTTGCCGCCGCAAAAAGTTGCGCAAAATCGAAGTTGCCGCGGGTTGGCAACATACAGTCATTATCGGCGGTATTATCGCTGATGTGCAGATGCTTAAGATTTTTACCAACCACCTTTACCGCATCAACTGGTGAATATCCTGCGCGGATAGACTGCTTTACATCTATACAAAATCCGACCTCGTTTCCAAGTTGGCGATTCATAAGTTCCAACATCTGAAGACTTCCTGCACGGAAGTTTACTACATTTTCCTGAAGCAACTGTGCGCCGTTTTCCCTGACAGCCCTTGCTATACCGACAAACCGCTCACAATATCCGATATCATCAAGAACACCGTTAGGTTTGCCACCGTGCATTATAATATATTTTGCACCCAGTGTTGCGGCAATTTCGGCATATCGTTTATACTGGTCAAGCCCCTCGCGATATCTGCGATCGTATGCCGAAAACAACATAAACGATTCGGCAAGAGACATTGTTGGATGCACCGATACCACATTTATTGAGTATTCATCCTTTATATTTTTCAGCAGTTTCACAAAATCATCCTGCAATTCGCAGTTGGCATTGAAAAATATCTCTGCCGTACCGACATTGGACCTGCCTAAAAATTCAAGCGCCCGTTCGGTCTCAAGCGGATAAAGACTTGCACTGGAAATACCGATGTTTATCATTCTTCCGCCTCCCCGGGTGTAACATAAAGGGTTTTATTTGTTGTATATATAACCATTCCCGGCTTTGCGCCGTTAGGCTTTTTGACATATTTTACGGGCGTGTAATCCACCGCCACATTCGAAGATGCCGCCGCTTTGGAATTTGCCGCAGCAAGCCGTGCGGCAAAAAGCAGTGTTTCCTCACTTACCTCGGCGCCGTTACAAAATACCACAACATGGCTGCCTGCCGCACCCTTTACATGGAACCACAGGTCTCCTTTAGACGCCAGACGGCAGGTTAGATAATCGTTTTGCAGATTGTTTTTGCCCACCGCAATCATAAAACCTTCGCTACTTGTATACTGCTTAAGTTCGGGTTTGCGCTCTTTGCGCCGACCCTGAACACGGGCACGGATATAACCACCCTGACGCAGTTCCTCGCGTATTTCCTCTATTTCTGCACCGTTTGTACACCTTTCAAGGCTATCGGCAACCGACTCAAGATATTCCAGTTCCGCACGGTCTTTTTCGATAAGCGCACCTAGTGTTTGCTCGGCGGTGTGGCGTTTTTTATACTCCTTAAAATATCGCGCCGCATTTGCCGCAGGAGAAAGCGACGGGTCAAGCGGCACCGTTATGGTACGAAGTTGCTCGTCATAAAAATTAACAAGTTCCACACTTTCGCTTCCCGAACGAATGATGTGAAGATTTGCCTTTATAAGTTCACCGTATATTTTATACCTTTCGCGGTCCTTACATTCTTCAAGTTCAACAAGGCGGCTTGAAAGGCGCTTTTTAGTTCTTGCTATAAGATTTGATACCGTTTTTGAAACATCTGCCGATAGCCTTTTAACTGCGGCGGCGTGTTCACGCTTTGAATAAAATCGGTCAAGCAACATACTTGCACCGACAATTTTTTCTACATCATAAAGTGTACCGTACTGCCCTATCGCAGTATAACTGAAATCCTTCGGTTCGCCGTTCTGGCAAAGGACATAACCCTCGCCCGAATCAAGGTCCGCTTTAAGCATCGATATGCAGTTTTCAAGCACTGCGCCGTTGGCGCAAGATGCTGTTTTATCCTCACAGTCTGCACGGAAGGCGATCTCACGGCTAACCAGCGGCGATAGGCCCTCCACACAGCCAAGCAATGCCGAAGAAAGCGGCACTTCGCCCCTTTGCAAAACAGCATCGGCAAGTGTCTTTGCCGATTCGTTTATAAGGCTTAATTTATCCTGTGCAGGGGGATATTCATACACAGCCCCCGGTGCAACAATGCGTTTCGCCGTCTCGATATCACTTCGGTGAACGGCATCGATTATTCTGCCGTCTGCACCAACCAGTATTATGTTACTGCTGTTTCCTATAAGTTCACATACTATTTTCAGATTTACACGGTCGCCCATTTCGTTCGTAGCATCAAAGCACAGTTCTATCACGCGCTCCAGCCCACGCTGGGACACTTCGGTAAGACGTGCGGCGGAAAAATGCTTTCGTACAAGCATACAAAACATCGGCGGACTTGCAGGGTTTTCAAACTTTTGCTCGGTAAAATGGATACGGGCGGCACCGCTTCGTGCCGATATTATAAGCCTTTTCGCAAAGTCTTTTTTGCGCAACAAAAGAACCAGTTCGTCTCTGGACGGCTGGTAAATTTTATCTATATGACAGTTGTATGCATCGCCCAACTCACGGGCAACAATATGCAAAAATCCACCGTCAAGTGCCATGATTTTCTCCTAATCCAAAAGTTTTTTAAGTTGTTCTGCCACAAGGGCATACCGCCGTTGTTCGTCTGCCTTTTCGGGAACAGACAAAAGGTCGTTTGCACAAGTTTGACAGATGTTATACTGCTTTTGTATGTATGCCCTGCCTTGCGGTGTATCGGCGGTTATTCCGCCGATAAGGCGCTCAGTATCTCCAAGGGTACGGTATTCCCCCGTAAAACGAGCAACCATAACCGAGTATATCTTATTGTTATCGGTAAGCCCGATTTCTTTGATAATACCGAAACCGTTTTCGGCAAGATAGTCACGCAGTTGCGCCGCGGCAGTCATCGGTTGAAGAATAAGGTTAACATTATCCTTTATAAAATCGCAACGGGAAAGTATACCCCAAATAACCTCGCCGCCCATTCCTGCTATTATCACGGTGTCGGCATACTGCCTTGTAACGCCGGAAAGCCCGTCGCACTCGATAAGTCTGACGCTGTTTACGCCAAGACGGTTGAGATTTGCACGGGCACTTTCAAGCGGTTTTTTATTTATATCGGTTGCCGTAACCGAACGGCACCTGCCGGTTTTGGCAAGATAGGCCGGAAGATAGCCGTGGTCGGTACCAACATCACATACAGCCTGTCCCGCTTCAACAAGAGAAGCGATAAGGGCAAGGCGATGGTTAAGTTTTAACATTAACGGTCAGCAAAAAATGCGTTTAGTTTTTCAACAAGCGCATCACAGTCGGTGCCGTGAACATTACAGGCCTGTTCTATGCTTTCGCCTCTGGAAGCGGGGCAACCAAGGCAGTGCATACCTATTTCAAAGAAATACTTTGCACAGCCGTTATCCATATCAAGTACATCGCCTATAAGCATATCTTTTGTAATCTTCATTTTAATTTTCTCCTTTATAAAAGTTCGGTTTTCTTATCAAGATCCGCACGGTCGTGGCGGAAAAGTTTGCGGTTATCCAGCGACCACAAGCGCTGTGAAAAGTCCTGCGAAGCGGTGCTCTCAAGCGCCTGTTTCATCGCATATACCTCAGCATCAAGAAGGTCAAGTTGCGAAAGTATCTCAGCCTCGATGGTCATAGGCCGCACGGCCGCACCGAACTCGGGCTGCCCGTGGTGGGAAAGTACCATGTGCTCAAGCAATACCGCAGTCTGGCGTTTAATGCCAAGATTTTCGGCGTAACGGTCTATCCTGACCGCGCCCATAGCAAGATGGCCAAGCAGATTACCTTCGGTAGAATAGCCCTCTGCAATACCTGTTTGCGATACAACAAATTCGTCCAGTTTTGATATATCGTGAAGAATTGCACCTGCAAGTAACAGTTCGCTGTCTACAAAAGGATATACCCTGCAAATGCCCTGTGCAAGACGCACGATTGAAAGTGTGTGCATCAGCAATCCACCGCGTACGGCATGATGCAGTTTATATGCCGCAGGCCAGTAAAGCAGCGCCTCACGGTTATCGGAAAGTATTGCGGTTACTATCTTTTTAAGGTCCTCATCTGCGAAGTCTTCGGCAATACCTATGAGCACATTGTACATTTCCTCGGAAGAGTAATCGGCGGTCTTTACAAAATCGTCCACCCTTACCCCATCGTTATCATTTGCAGTGCGTATGCGTTCAATACGCAACTGGTCAGAGCCGTTGTACTGGGAAATAGTACCTCTTATCTTAACGATATCATTATTATTATATTCGCCGTGTTCGGCGGCACTGTAACGCCAGAGTTTTCCGTTTATCTCTCCCGTAGCATCACCAAGAGTAAAATCAAGGTATGTATCGCCTTTGGAAGATGTCTTTTGCTCAACCGATTTTACAAGGCAGAATCCTTCTACCCTGCCGTTATTATCAAGCGGTGTAAAATCCATATCTGTCTCCTCTGTTTTATTTTTAATAATTATACTATATACACAGTTACTTTTCAAGCGAAGAAGAAAGTGAACATATCAGTTTATTTTTACAAATGGCAAAATAAAACGGTATACCCAATCCCACACACACGGCAAATTCACCTATACCTACCCAAAGTGCCGAAAGAAGAAAAGTCGGAAGAAATGCACCGCCTTCGCCCCAAAAAAGCGCTATCTCCAACCCGACTATCACAGCATTAAAAAAGACGGGAGAAAGCATCGACAACAGCGGTATACGCCACACCTTTATGTTACGCAGTTTATATGTAACAACTGCGGCTATAAGTGTTGCCGCCGTTCCGAACAGCATATCAATAGGGTTTGTAGACATTATATTGGCGATAAAGCAGCCTACGGTAAGACCGTATATCGAAGATGGCATAAATACCGGCAAAACGGCAAGCACTTCGGACACACGAAACTGTATCGGTCCGTACGCCAGACTGAATATCGACATAAGATATGTAAGCCCCGCGTAAAGTGCGGCAATAAGCGCACCCGATACTAATTGTTTAGTATTGTTTTTCATAATTATATCAGCCCTTGAATCTTGCGTAGTATTCGACTGCGAGGCGGTCGCACCGTTCGTTTTCTGGATGACCGGCGTGGCCCTTTATCCATTCTATTGTTACATCGTGCACCGCAACAAGGTCAAGAAGTTTTTCCCACAGATCCGGATTTTGCGCCGGTTTTTTATCGGCCTTGCGCCAACCGTTATTGCGCCATGACTGCGCCCAGCCTTTTGAGATGCCGTCGGCAACATATTTCGAGTCGGTCACAAGCCTTACACTACAAGGGTATTTGAGTGCCGAAAGACCCTCTATAACAGCGGTCAGTTCCATACGGTTGTTGGTGGTCTGTGCCTCACCGCCGCAAAGTTCCTTTTCGTGTTCGCCCGAACGCAATATAGCGCCCCAGCCGCCCGGACCCGGATTACCCGAACAGGCACCATCGGTAAAAAGTTCTACCTGTTTTTTCATAGCCTCACCGTCAATACTTTCTGTACGAGCCGATAACCTTGCCCAAAACGGCAGGTTTTTCGGGATAAATGGGCGAAAAATCGGGATTTTCGGGCATAAAAATTATTGTGTTGCCCTCTATTTTAAGACGCTTTACAGTAGCACTGTCACCATCCATACCGATGATAATATCCCCGTTTTTGCAGGGAGCGTTTTTATCGGCAACCACGATATCGCCGTCCAGAATACCGGCGTCACGCATACTAAGTCCTTCTACCTTAAGGGCAAAAAGACCCTCGGCATCTCGGGTGGGATAGGGAATGTAATCCTCTATCTGCTCTACCGCAAGTATAGGCTGACCTGCCGTTACCCTGCCGACAAGCGGCACCATAGCCGCATCGTATTCATTATCAAGGCGGATCGCTCTGGAATATTTTGCATCGCGAACGATATAACCGCCCTCCTCCAGCACACCGAGAATGGCGTGGACGGTAGAGGTAGATTTAATGCCGGTGTTTGCAACAATTTCGCGCACTGTGGGCGGAATTCCGTGCGACATCTGCTTTACGATATATTTATAAACCGTTTCCTGTTTTTCGGTAAGTGGCGGTCTTGACATAGCAACTCCTCCAAACGAACAAATATTCTTTTTTTATTATAACATTATACACCTCCTCTTTCAAGGACTATTTTTGCCCTTTTTGAATATTTCACCAACCCCCAGTACAACCAGTAGACCACCGAATATTTTGCCGAGCAGACCGCTGCCTATCAGCGATGCAGCAAACATACCTGCGGTGGCGCCTATAACACCGCCCACGGCTATCGGTAAAACGGTGCGCCATTTAATCTGCTTTTTTATGGCATATACCACGACCGCAAGGGTGGCAATAGGAACAAAAAATATCAGGTTTATCCCCTGGGCGGTTAGTTGCTGTGTAGATGTGAACACCGAAAGATATATGATAAGCACGGCACCGCCGCCCAGCCCCATAGCGCCTATCACTCCCGATAAAAGCCCTGCTATCAGGGCGGCAATATTCACTTTAACAGCAGGCGAACGCCTGCATATACCATAAACCCGCCAAATAGTTTACATAAAACATTATTAGATATCTTTTTCAGAAGTACCGTTCCTATCAGTGAGCCAATTAGTCCTGTGGGAACAAAGACCGCCGCTTCGGATAGGTTTACATAACCTTTTACAAGATAGAGCACGGCGCTTATCACCGTTATAGGCAATATCACCGCAACGGCATTTGCATGGCAGGACTTTTTATCAAGTCCGTATTTTGAAAGCAGCGGCACCGCAAGCATTCCGCCGCCTGCACCCAGAGCACCGTTTACAGCCCCCACGGCTACACCCGAAAGCGCTCTTTTCAACCACTGTTTAACATTATTTTTCATATTATCACCACGACTATTTTGTCCAAAATATTAAAAAGTATAAAAAAGACTTCTATTTTGCGGTAATATTTGATATAATATTTCTGGTTATATATATTTTACGAAGAATCAGGGGTCTTAATCTATGGAAATTGTGATAGACGGACTTAAAATCGAATACACCGAATCGGGCAGCGGTCCCGATGTTTTACTGCTGCACGGATGGGGATCCTCCTTTGATGTATACCGCGGAATAACCGCCGCACTATCCCCAAAATGCAGGATAGTTGCAATGAACTTCCCCGGTTGCGGAAACAGCGAAACGATGGCGTCGCCCTGGACATTGGACGATTACTGTGACCTTGTTGTAAAATTCATCGAAAAAATAGGTCTTTGCAATCCGATAATTATGGGACATTCCCACGGAGGCAGGGTTGCCATCAAACTGGCGGCGACAAATGCGGTACAATCGCCGAAACTTGTACTTCTTGATTCGGCAGGTATCGTTCCAAAAAAAACATTGTATCAAAAATGCCGCAATAAAATATTCAAAGCGGCAAAGCGTGTACTTACCCTGCCGGTTTTCGAAAAACATTCCGAGCAACTGCTCAACCGCGCCCGTTCGCACTACGGCTCTGCCGACTATAAGGCGGCGAACAAGGTGCTTCGTGAAACCCTTGTTTCGGTGGTCAATACCGACCTGCGCGACATTATGCCCGATATAAAATGTCCCACCCTGCTTATCTGGGGCGAAAACGATACCGCCACTCCGCTGGGTGATGCGCAGATAATGGAAAAACTTATCCCGGATGCAGGTCTTTGCGTTATAAACGGAACGGGGCACTACTCTTTCTGCGAACGCCCCTATGAAGCCCACGCCATTCTTCAAAGTTTTATTCCCTGAGGTGAACTATGAATATTATTACCGTTTCTCTGATTTTTGCGGTGCTTTCTTGTGTGTGCTCACTCATAAGACAGTTTCAGATGTTGCAACAAAACTCCTATTTCCCCTCCCGTTACTTCAAATGGCTGAAGGGCTCTTACACGGTGCAACTTGCTGTTCAGGCGATTATATTCTGTCTGTTTTCCTTCAGAAACGACAAAACAGGCGCAATAATCATTACGGTGCTTACCGCAGTAATGCTTGTATTCCGTGCCGTAAATGCCGCAAGAATATATAAAAAATCCATCAAAAAACTTGTCTTTACCGCCCGTGTAAAGCGTCTTTTTGCAGCGGCGGTACTCCCCCTTATCGCAGGTGCGGTTCTGTCTGCAGTTTTCGGCGATACCCTTGCAGGCGAAATAGCCGCTATGCTTACCTTTGCATTCTCGGTAGTATCCCCGCTTACGGTTATGTTTGCCTATATACTCACATGGCCTATCGAAAAAGCGGTTTCCCGTTGGTATATAAATGATGCAAAAAAAATACTTCGCTCAAACAAAAATCTCACCGTTATCGGTATAACCGGCAGTTACGGCAAAACCACCACAAAATTTATACTCAACCGCATACTCAGCGAAAGGTTCAACACCGTTTGCACACCGCAAAGTTTCAATACACCGATGGGTGTTGTGCGCACCGTACGCGGCTCAATAAAGCCCCAAACACAGGTGTTTGTCTGTGAAATGGGCGCCAAAAATGTAGGCGATATCAAGGAAATCTGCGACATCGCACATCCGAAGTACGGAATAATAACATCTGTTGGTCCACAGCATCTGGAGACCTTCCGCAGTGTGGATAATGTGTTCAAAACCAAGTTTGAACTTGCCGACGAGGTAAAGAAAAACGGCGGTTTTGCACTGGTCAATGCCGACAGCGAGGGCATTGCAGAGCGCGTAAGCGATGATACCAACGGGATCATTCGCTTCGGTGAAGGAACAAAATATTTTGCCGACAATCTACGTTCGGGTGCTGCAGGTTCCTCTTTCGATATAAATCTTGACGGCGAAAAAATCTCGGTTTCAACAAAACTGCTGGGCAAACACAGCGTTTCGGATATACTTGCGGCGGCGGCTCTGGCGCATATGCTGGGTGTAAGTGCCGATGATATCCGCATTGCCATAGCATCACTGAAACCCACCGAACACCGACTGGAACTTAAAAATTTCAACGGCGGTCTTCTGATAGACGACGCCTACAACGCCAATCCCGAAGGCAGTGTAGAGGCGATTCGTGTGCTTTCAACCTTTGAAGGTATGAAAAAGACCGTTATCACCCCCGGACTTATAGAACTGGGAGAACGCGAATATGAATGTAACAAAACTTTGGGTCTTGAAGCCGCAAAGGTTTGTGATATAATAATACTTGTGGGTCAGAATCGTTCCAAACCCCTGCGCGAGGGTGTGCTTTCTACCGATTTCAACCCCGACAATCTTTATGTTGTTTCAAGTTTTCAGGAAGCGATGAATGTATATCTGCCCCTTTCGGGCAAAAACAGTGTTGTTCTGCTGGAAAACGACCTTCCCGATAACTACCTTAACTGAATTTTCCCGATAACTACCCCCCATTAAGGAGAGATATATATGAAAACAAACATAGCCGTGTTCTTTGGTTGCCGCTCGGTGGAGCACGAAGTATCCATAATATCGGCGGTACAGGCGATGAACTCCATCGACCGCGATAAATATGATGTTACCCCCATCTATGTTACCAAGGACGGCAGAATGTACACCAGCAAGTGGCTTTTTGAAATAGACTGGTACAAAGACCTTGAATTTTTGCTCAGAGTTTCGCAGGAGGTATTCCTGCTGAAAAAGGGTGACAGCGTTGTTATGCGCCGCACCAAGGCAAAATTCGGACACAAAAAGCACGATGTTGTTATCGACCTTGCTTTTCCCATCGTTCACGGCACCAACTGTGAAGACGGCACCATATCAGGATATTTTGAATACCTTGGTCTGCCCTATATCGGCTGCGACATTCTTTCTGCCGCAGTAGGTATGGACAAGGCAGTATTCAAAAGCGTACTTAAAAGCGCAGGTCTGCCCGTACTGGACTGTGTTACCTTCCGCTCCAGACAGTACAGTCTGGACAGTGCCGCCGTTATCGAAAAACTTGAAAACGAAATAGGCTATCCTATGATAATAAAGCCGGTAAATCTCGGTTCCAGCGTTGGCATCAGCAAAGCTTCCGACCGCGAGTCGCTTATCGATGCTATCGACCTTGCCGTTTCCTTTGCCGAACTTATCCTTGCAGAGCGTGCGGTTGAAAATATCCGGGAGATAAACTGCTCTGTATTAGGCGACGCCGACGGTTGCGAAGCAAGTGTATGCGAAGAGCCTATTATGCACGACGAGATACTCTCCTACGAAGACAAGTATCTTGGCGGTGGCAAAAAAAGCGGCGGCAGTAAGGGTATGGCATCTTTGGGAAGAAAAATTCCTGCCGAACTTGACGAGGAAAAAGCGCAGGAAATACGCACCCTTGCCTGTGACATATTCAAGGCAATCGGTGCCAACGGTGTTGTGCGAATAGATTTTATAATCGACACCGCAACCGACACTGTTTATGCAAACGAGATAAACACCATTCCCGGCTCACTTGCCTTCTATCTTTGGGAGGCAACCGGTCTGCCCTATACAAATATGATAGACCGCCTTGTTGAACTGGCATTCCGCCGCCAGAGAAACCGTGACAAATTAACCTATACCATTGATACCAATATCCTTGCCAACGCCTCCTTCGGAAGCAAGGGTGCCAAGGGTTCAAAAGGTTCAAAATTCTGATGACCAACCTTCTTGTTAAACTGTTTGTTAAAAACGCTTCCGACACAAGGGACGCCGTCGTGCGCCGTTCCTACGGAACCTTTGCAAGTATCGTTGGTATCGTTTTTAACATTATTCTATGCCTTATAAAAATAGTATTCGGTTCGCTGGTATCCAGTCTTTCCATCGTTGCCGACGGTCTTAACAACCTATCCGATATGGGATCTTCGGTAATCACGATGATAGGATTCAAAATGGCAGGTAAACCTGCCGACAGCGACCACCCCTTCGGTCACGGAAGGTTTGAATACATATCGGCATTTATAGTGGCATTCCTTATACTTCTGGTAGGCTTTGAACTGCTCACAGGCTCGATTAAAACCCTTATTTCGGGCGACGATGCACCCGTATACAGTGTATGGGCTATGATAGCACTTGCAATTTCATCTGCCATTAAACTTTGGCTGTTCTTTTTTAACCGAAAACTAGGAAAACTTATCGACTCATCGGCACTTGCCGCTACCGCTCAGGACAGCATAAACGATGCAGTTGCAACCCTTGCCATCCTTTTAGCGGCAATCTTTTCATCGGTTATTCCACTGCCCTTCAATCTTGATGCCGTTATGGCTATAGGCGTATCGTTGTTTATTCTTGCGTCGGGCATATCGGCGGCAAAGGATACCATAGATAATATTCTGGGCGGCCCACCCGACAAGGAACTGGTGGAAGAAATAGAGCGCGAGATACTTTCGGTCGATACCTTTGCAGGTATTCACGACCTTATTGTGCACAATTACGGCCCCGGCAGACAGTTTGCATCGGTACACGTGGAAGTTCCGCAGGACATCGACATCGTTTCCTGCCACGAGGAGATAGACCTTTGCGAAAAGTCTATTATGGAGAAAACCGGAGTATGCCTTGTAATCCATATGGACCCTATCGATATAAACAACGAGCAGGTATCGCTGGTGCGTCATAAAATGAGCGAGGCAATAAAAACCATCGACGAGCGCCTTTCCCTGCACGATTTCAGAATGACCCCCGCATCAAAACAGCGCACCAATCTGATATTCGATGTTGTTGTGCCATCAAAATTTTCGCTTTCAACGGCAGAAATGGACGATAGAATAGGCAACCTTGCAAAACAAATAGACCCCACCTTCTGCTGTGTTGTCACATACGACAACGATTTTACGGGGCACTGAACATAATACTTAACATATAAACATAAGGTGTGACCTTTGGTTACACCTTGTGTTTTTGTGTATTTTTGGTGATTTTTCATAAACGATATACACTTTTTATAATTTTTTTAACATTTTCATCAAAAAAACTCTTTACTTTTTTGATGAAATATGGTTTAATATTTACAGAGCCGTTAAATATATAACAAACGGCCGTTTCGGTTTTTACGCTAAAGCGTGAAAATACATAAATATTGCACACTGTGCAAACATAAGAGGAGGAAAAGATATGAAAAAAGTACTTTCCGTTGTAATGGTTTTGGTTTTATGCCTCGGCCTTTTAGTGGGTTGCGGCGGCGAATCCAAAGGCTCTGTTTACTGGCTGAACTTTAAGCCCGAGTCCGACGAAGTCCTTCAGGAAATCGCCAAGATGTATACCGAAGAGACCGGCATTGAAGTCAAGGTCGTTACAGCAGCGTCCGGCACCTACAGCCAGACACTCATTTCAGAAATGGACAAATCCAATCCCCCTACACTCTTTGTAGTAGGCAATCAGGCAGGCGTTAAGGATTGGGCAGACTATGCTCTCGATCTTACCGACACCGCCATCGCCAAAGAACTTAGCACCGATGCTTACAACCTTTATGATGAAAACGGCAAACTTGTTTCCATAGGTTATTGCTATGAAAGTTACGGCATCATCGTTAACCCCGAACTTATAAAGCAGGCCGGCCATACAATGGACGAAATCAAGAACTTTGAAGGCCTTAAGGCAGTTGCAGAAGATATCCACAAGCGCGCAGATGAACTCGGTTTCGATGCATTCAGCGCTTCCGATATGGATTCTTCCTCCTCCTGGCGTTTCACCGGCCATATGGCAAACCTTGAATATTTCTATGAGTCCCGCGATGCAGGCGGCTGGAAAGAATGTCCTCCCAGCATTAAGGGTACATATATGGATAACTTCAAGAACCTTTATGACCTTTGCATCAACAACAGCACCACCGATCCTAAAGAACTTGCTACCGGCGGTCACGATGCACAAAACGAATTCAAAACTGGCAAGGCTGCTTTCTATGTAAACGGTTCCTGGGAATACAGCGCTGTTTCCGAAAGCGTTCCGAATGCCACTATGATCCCCTACTACTGCGGCGTTGAAGGCGAAGAAAAAGCCGGCCTTAACTGCGGCACCGAAAACTGCTGGGCAATCAACTCCAAGGTTTCCGAAGAGGATCAGCAGGCTACTATGGACTTCCTCGTATGGTGCGTAACCAACGAAGAGGCTTCACGCAAATTGGTTGACTCCTTCGGCGTTATGCCCTATAAGTCTGCCGCCAAGTCCACCAACGGCTTCCTTGCCGCTGCCGACGAGTATTCCAACAACGGTTGCTATGTAATGGATTGGGCAACCAACTATCAGCCTAATGTTGACGAGTATCGCGCTGCTCTCGTTTCCGCTCTCAACCAGTACAACGCTGATCAATCCGAAGCAAACTGGGAGCAGGTTCGCGCCGCTTTCGTAGACGGCTGGGCAACCCAGTATGAAAAAGCAAATAAGTAATTCTGCTTTTGATTAAATTTTTCGGGCGGGCGATCTTGTTTCGCCCGCCCGTTTTATCGTTATTCCCACACACCCCTTAAAGGAGATGATTGTCTTGAAAACCAAAAAAGTAAGCAAATCAGCAAGTGCCTCCACCCTGCAAAGGCCGATGAAACGCTGGTCGTGGTTCTTTTTAGGCCCTGTAACCGCCGCCTTTATCATCGGATTTGTATGGCCGTTTATTCAGGGCATTTACCTTTCTTTCTGCGAATTTCGTCTCATTTCAGATGCGAAATTTATCGGTTTCGGAAACTATGTGTCGGCTCTTACCGACCGCACATTTCTACACTCTTTCTGGTTTTCCGCCCTCTTTGCCATAATAAGTCTTATCCTGATAAATGTTTTCGCCTTTGCCGTTGCCTATGCGCTTACACAGGAAATTAAAGGTTCCAACATTTTCAGAACGGTATTCTTTATGCCGAACCTTATCGGCGGTATCGTTTTAGGATATATCTGGTCTATGATATTCGACGGTATCCTTACAAAATTCGGCACATCTATACTTCTTGATTCCAATCTTGGTTTCTGGGGTCTCATTATACTTTTATGTTGGCAACAGATAGGATATATGATGATAATTTATATTGCAGGTCTGCAATCGGTACCCGGCGATATGCTTGAGGCTGCCGAAATAGATGGTGCAACAAAGTCACAGACACTTTTCAGGGTAATTATTCCTAATGTTATGCCTTCAATAACTATATGCACCTTCCTTTCGCTTACAAACGGTTTCAAACTGTTCGACCAGAACCTTGCGCTTACTGCAGGTCAGCCCATAAACACCCTTGCCGACGGTTCAACCGTAAAGACCACTGAAATGTTGGCACTCAACATTTACAACACCTTCTACAGTCAGGGTTCCGCTTCGCAAGGAACCGCTCAGGCAAAGGCCGTTCTATTCTTTATCCTTGTTGCAACGCTCGGTCTTTTGCAACTTGCATACACCCGTAAAAAGGAGGTACAACAGTAATGAAAACCAGAACACTTGCCTCCTCAAGATTTACAAAAAATCTCCTTACCGCCATTCTTTCGGTGATAAGTATCGTTTATGTTCTACCGGTCGTTTCGGTGGTAGTAAACTCCTTCAAACAGAACACATTTGTTAAAACCGATACCTTTGCACTTCCGAATGCGGAATCGTTCGCCGGTTTTGATAATTTTATAAAGGGTATGACCTTCGGAAACTACCCCTTCTTCAACAGCGTTCTTTACAGTGTAGTTATCACGATTCTTTCAACCATTCTTATTCTCCTGTTTACATCTATGGCGGCGTGGTACATCACCAGAGTAAACTCGGTGTTCTGCCGCATAATCTACTTCCTGTGCGTTTTCTCGATGGTGGTTCCCTTCCAGATGGTTATGTATCCGCTATCCAAAACCGCAGACAAGTTAAGTCTTAACACTCCCTGGACCATTCCGATAATATACCTCGGTTTCGGCGCAGGTCTCGCCATATTTATGTTTGTTGGTTTCGTTAAATCTATCCCTCTGGAGATAGAAGAGGCCGCCTCTATCGACGGCTGCGGTGCAGTTCGCACCTTTTTCTTGGTTGTACTGCCTATGCTTAAACCCACCCTTATTTCGGTAGGTATTCTTGAAATTATGTGGGTATGGAACGACTACCTGCTCCCCTATCTTGTGCTTGATATCAACGAATACCGTACCATACCGATACATATTCAGTATCTTAAGGGAAGTTACGGTACGGTAGACCTTGGCGCCACTATGGCACTTATACTTCTCAGCATTATCCCCGTTATAATCTTCTACCTTTCCTGCCAGAAACACATCATCAAGGGCGTTGCGGCAGGCGCAGTTAAGGGTTGATATTATGAAAAGAAGTTGCGGTATTTTAATGCCGATATCCTCACTGCCGTCTCCCTACGGCATTGGAACACTCGGCAAATCAGCAAGGGATTTTGTGGATTTTCTGGTACGGGCAAAGCAGTCGTGGTGGCAAATACTTCCCGTAGGTCCCACCGCATACGGCGACTCACCCTATCAGAGCCCCTCCTCCTTCGCAGGTAATCCGTATTTTATTGACCTTGACCTGCTGGTGAAAGACAAACTGCTTTTACAGGACGAAATAGACGCTCTCGACTGGGGTGCCGACCCCGAAAGGGTAGATTATGCGGCGTTATACGAAAACCGTTTTCCTCTTTTGCAAAAGGCAACCGACCGCGGTTGGGAAAAAGACCTTAAAAACATAGAGAATTTTACACAAAAAAACGCCGGTTGGATACACGATTACGCCCTTTTTATGGCCGTTAAAAGGCATTTCGGTATGCGTTCCTGGCTGGAGTGGCCGGATGAGGATATACGGATGCGAAAAGAAGATGCGATGGATAGGTACCGCCGCGAACTGGAGTCTGATATCCGTCTTTTCACCTACATACAGTATCTGTTCTTCAAACAATGGGATTCTCTTCGGAATTATGCCCATCAAAAGGGCATCGGCATTATCGGTGATATGCCGATATATGTCGCTCTGGACTCGGTAGACGTGTGGGCATCTCCCGAAAACTTTATGCTGGACGAAAAGAATGTACCGATAGAGGTTTCGGGCGTTCCCCCCGATTACTTCACCGCAGACGGTCAACTTTGGGGGAATCCCCTTTACAATTATGAAAAAATGAGCAAAGACGGTTTTAGTTGGTGGCTGAAACGGGTAGAGGGTGCAGGAAACATCTACGATGTTATACGCATCGACCATTTCCGTGGTTTTGAAAGTTACTGGGCGGTACCGTTTGGCGAAACCACCGCCAAAAACGGTCACTGGGTAAAGGGGCCCGGTATGTCTCTTGTAGGCAAACTGCGGGACAATTTCCCGAATATCAGTTTTATCGCCGAGGATCTGGGATACCCCTCTCCCGAAGTGGTAAAGTTACTCAATGATTCAAAATTCCCCGGAATGAAGGTTCTGGAATTTGCATTTGATTCGAGAGACGAAAGCAACTATCTGCCCCATTCCTACTCGCCCAACTGCATCTGCTACGCCGGCACCCACGACAACGAAACCCTTACCGGCTGGTTTGAAAATATAGCCCCCGAAGACCTTGAACTTGCAGTCAGATATCTGGGGCTTAACCACGAAGAAGGCTATGTATGGGGTGTTCTGCGCGGCGGAATGAGCAGTGTATCAAATCTGTTCATAGCACAAATGCAGGATTTCATCGGTCTTGGAAACGAGGCGCGAATGAATACACCCGGCACATCTTCGGGCAACTGGCAGTGGCGTATAACCAACGGCACCGCCAACGGTCCCCTTGCCGACCGTATTGCAAAAATGACCCTTATGTACGGAAGATAATGTAATAACTCAAATAAAAAATGCTGTCTCGCCGAAACGAGACATCATTTTTATTGCTTTTTGAAGTAATAAATTACTTAAGTTCAACAGTTGCGCCAACCTCAGCAAGTTTTGCCTTGATAGCCTCTGCATCTTCCTTACTTGCTGCTTCCTTAAGAGTCTTGGGAGCGCCGTCAACAACAGCCTTTGCGTCTGCAAGGCCAAGGCCGGTGATCTCACGAACAACCTTAATAACCTTGATCTTCTCTGCGCCTGCTTCCTTAAGGATAACATCAAACTCGGTCTTTTCTTCTGCTGCTGCAGCCTCACCTGCTGCAGGTGCTGCAACTGCTACTGCTGCTGCTGCGGATACGCCGAACTCCTCTTCTACAGCCTTAACGAGTTCGGAAAGTTCCAAAACGGTAAGAGTCTTTAACTCTTCGATCATAGCGGTAATCTTTTCAGATGCCATTTTAATTTCCTCCAATTTGTTTAGTTAATTTTAATTATTGTTTTTAATTATTCTGCTGCTTCTTCTGCAGGTGCATCGCTGCCGTCCTTATCGACGATAGCCTGAACTGCACGTGCAAATGCTGCGATGGGTGCCTGGAAAGCACCAAGAACGGTAGCAAGAAGAACCTCTCTGCTGGGGAGTTTTGCAAGGGCGATGATGGCATCGTTGTCGATAACCTTACCATCCATAAAGCCGGACTTGATTTCAAAGCCTTCGTGGCTGTCTGCAAACTTAGCAAGGATTCTTGCTGCTGCGGTGTAGTCCTCTGTGGAAAGCGCAATAGCGGTTGTTCCTTCGAGAACCGACTTCATACCCTCAAGATCGGTGCCTTCAATAGCACGGCCAAGGAGGGTGTTCTTTACAACAAAGTAATCAACACCGTTTTCGCGGAGTTCCTTACGAAGAGCGGTATCATCCGCAACGTTGGTACCCTTGTAATCAACAACAATACCGACAACGGAAGCCTTTATCTTCTCAGAAAGTTCTGCAACGAGTTGCTGCTTTTGTTCCAAAACCTTTGCGTTAGGCAATGTGTTTCACCTCCGAAATTAAAAAATGTCCATCCGAAGAGACGGATAGACATGAAAATACGGTTAAAAACATTTCATGTTTTCCTCGGCAGGCGCGAAACGCTTACGGCAAATGCCACCTACTGTCTTCGGTTAACACAGTGATTATACACGAGTGCATCGGCTTTGTCAAGTGTTTTTTTGCCAAAAAAGGCATATCACCTTCTTTTTATTCCTTGCGGCATTGAAAATATTGTAGAAATATGTTAAAATTATTGATAGTTTTAACGAAAAAGGTGATTTTTTGGAAAACACAAATGTTTTTTTCATTTCCCACAAAAGCGAAGATAACCAAGCGGCGCTTCAACTGTATGATATACTTTTGGAGATGGACCCCGAACTGAAGGGCAGAATATTCCTTGACTGTTCCGATGAAAAGCCGCTGCAAAACCACAGTGAATGGCGTCCCCGAATCGCCAAAGAACTTGATAATTCGCAACACCTGATATTTATCACCAGCAATCTTGATTACACAAGAAAAGGAAACGGTTGGCTTTTTGAAGAGGTATCCTATTTCAAAAACCGTCAGGTTTCAAGAAACAATAATACAGACCAAGACCTTTATAAAAGTTATTTCGGTATATACCTTTGCGAGTGTGACTTTAATTCATTATTCAGCGACCCCCAACACGGAAGCGAATACAGAATGTTGTATCAAAGCCCCGAACATCTTGTTTTAGGAAGCGGCGCCACTTTGGAAGAGGCAAAAGAGCGCATAAAAAGCAAAATAAATACCCTTCTTTCTGCCGATAGTTCCAGTGAGATCGCATCTCTTATTCTTGATAAAACACGCTCCTTCGCACAGAAAAAGCAACAGACCGACGATATGTTCAGCACAAACGCTATCGACGAAAGACTTCTCCCCACCACATGGGACGGCGAACAGGAACTTAACTTTGAGCAGTTGTGCAACCTTGTAAAGGGCGGTCACATCTCTCTGATAGGCAGCGAGGGCGGTTGCGGAAAAACCACCATTCTTACAAAACTTTTTTATACCTTTCTTGAAAACTGTGATGCTGCAAACAGCGGTTCTATGATTCCTTTATATATCGATGCAAAAAGTCTTTTGGCGGAAAACCACCGCATACTGCGCCATCTTGCCAAGGACCTTTTTGACGAATACACCGCCATGACCGACCGCAGCACCAGCAAAAATGTAGGCCTTTTTGACTTTGAATTTTCAAAAAAGACCGACACTCCGCGCTATCTTCTTATCATCGACGGATATAATGAAATACCGCAGAAAGATATTGATAAATTCAATGCGGAACTGCTTGATTTTCTGCCCGAAGGCAGATACGGTAATGTGCGTGTTGTTATTTCGGGCAGACAGATAGATACCAGTTTGCCCGAAAGCGTTTTCCGCCGGCTTGAAATACAACCGCTCAGCGCTTCGGCAATATCGGCGTATCTAAGAGAAACCGGTCTGTGGAAAGGCAAGGTTGAAAAGGCACTGTTTACAATCATGTCCATACCTATGTATCTGAAAATGTACGCCGAAACAGCCGCCGATGACAGTATACGCAACAAATCCGACCTGCTGTGCACGTTTATAAACAGACAGCACAACAAGGACGCCTCCTCTGCAGAAGACGGCGAAACCGAGGCTCTTTACAGCCTGTTTTTAGACCATATTCTGCCCCTTGTTGCACACAGTATGATAACAAAAAATCCGGGCGCTTCCACATTTTTGCTCTCTGCAGACGAGTTGGAGGACGCTCTTGCCGATGCGCTTGAAACGCTCACCGATAAATCATACAAAAAATTCTGCGGTCAACAGTATATTGAACTGTTGCGCACTGCCAGATTTGCAAATTATGACGAACTCGATCTTTCCTATATGGCAACAAAATATTTTGTGCGTGTTTGCAAGATGTTGCGACAGGACAGTGAAGGAAATCTTGATTTCGTTCACCAGATATACCGTGACTTTTTCTGCGCTAAATTTGTTTCACAGCAGATACGTTTTTCGTTGAAAACCAATACTGTTTGCACCGCACTGTCACAGACCGTTTTTGACAGTGATATAATCGGGTTTATAACCGAACTGTTACACGAAGAACATCCATTTTTCAATACCGAAATCGCCCGTTGGGACTATTCCTGCAACGACCGTTCTGAGATAGTTCCGCTTCTGGATATGTTCCGCGGCCGCACCGATACCAACGCTGCCGTGGGTGTGGCAAACATTACCGAAACGCTGAAACGTGCCCGTTGCAACGACCTTTCGGGGTTGGATTTTTCGGGGCTTGACCTTACACGCACAGTGCTGAAAACCTGCAGATTTTACCGCTACGACGAGGGCGGAGTTTATTCTACAAGTTTTGCCGACAGTGTGATAAACCGCGAAAATCTTTTTACCGAAAATCACTTCGACGAGATAATCGCCGCATGCTCCTGCGAGGACTGTATTGCCTGTATAGATTCAACCGGTGTTATAAAATTATGGGAAAGAAAACGCGTTGTAAACTTCCCCCTGAAAATAATCACCGATGTAAGATATCCGGTCAGAAAAATGCTGTTTGGTCCGCAAAAAGACAAAATTTTTGCTATGACCGACCACGAAATTCTTGAAATCCCGATACCTGAATCTTTTTCAAGTGCCGCACAGCCCCAATGCGTTTTCAAAACCCCGAAACGCCTTTGTGATATTATGATAAGCAAAGACGGTCGTTTGGCTTTCAAAACCATTCTTAACTCCTTCAATTTCAAATATATCGACGACCCTGATGCCGAAGACGAGTGCAGATTTTACGGCATAAATTCGGGTGCGTGTGTGCTTTCGGGCGCGAAACGACTTGCCTTTGGTCATATTGCAGGATACGAAGGGCTTAAAATATATGATTTTTGCGACGAGGAAGGCATCTGGAAAGAACGCAAATTCGGCTACTCTGCTATACTGGACGCCTTTATTGCCGAATTGGAGGACTTTTTCCGCAAACAAAAGATATACTATCTGTTCCCCACCGACAACGAATACTACGACAAAAAGAGGCGAACCTTCTTTTCGTATATCCAACAGCAGTTTGAAGACTGCACACACGACCACGACCGTATCCCTGCACTTATCGCCAAGCGTTGCCGCGAAAGGTTGGAGGTACGAAACGAAAAGACCATAACTCTGCGCCAGTATCAGGTGGCACAACTGAATGAAATCGTTGAAAAATACGAACTGATTCTGAAAGACCGGCTGCAAAACGATAATCTTCTTATGCTTTTATCGGGACGCAGAATAACAAGAGTTTCTGCCAAAAGCAACAGCAACACCATTCTTGTTTCGGCATCAATAGACTATGCCGAAAAACTGAAAGACCAGCGCAAGAGTAAAAAGCTGTATAAAAACAAGAAGTATGACAGTATTGTTGTGGAGTTGGACACCGACACCTTTGAGACCCGTTTTATAACCCGTTTCATTGGTGACGATACGCTTCGCGCCTGTTACTGCGGCGACGATATTCTTGTTTTGAGCAAATACCATCTTACCGTTTTTGACAAGACGGGGAGTGATATTGCCCATGTTACCTCCTGTCCCAAGCCGTTGCGCAATTTCATAGTTCCCGAAAACAGCAAAACATTCTATATTGTATCTTCCCATTTCGTATATGAGACCGATACCGATATGCACTGTGTAAAAAGTATCAACAACATTTTTGGCAATGTTAATCTTTGTTGTGCCGTAAGCACCGACGGCGGAAGGTATCTTACCTGCAAAAAGTTCTTTGCAGATGTTACCGAAGAATTCAGCCCAAAAGCGATAGACCTGAGCAACGGAAGGCAATGCAACATCACGGTAAGCCCCGATACCCAATACGATATCTTCCCGATCTCCGATATCGCAGTTATCGGAGATATGAGTTTTAAGGTGTGCTCTGAAAGACTTGTTTCATTCAAAAATATGATAAAGTGCGATGAAACCGATATCCCATACAAACTGTTTATCTGCGGCTGTGATTTCACAAATGTAAGGGGCAACATCACCGATCCGCGCTACATTCAGATGATAAACCGTATGGGCGGCGTGACCGACGACATCGAATTTCCCGTAATAACCACAAGTGAAAGCACGGAGAGTTTTGTGCCCTCCTCGGCACCGTTGGTTTTCCCCGAAAACATTCACGAATGGCATATGCCCTACACTCTGTGCCCCAATATGACCCTTGAGGAGGACTGCCACTTCAGCGATATGGTGGGCGGCAACCATCTGTATGTACAAAAAACCTGGGATCTTATCAACAAGGGTTCCTACTCCACCAACGACCTTGAAGAAGCCGACTACTCCATTCTGGAGTGGATAAACAACTTCGATTTTGCCCTTGCGGGTATGATAAATGACCTTGTAGAGGCCGGAATAATCGCATCTCCCACAAGGTTTATGGATGTATCCAAACGGTTAGCAGGGCCGCTGCACAGAACATTTAAGTTCGCCTTCCGCAGCAGATTCTGCGAAGACGGTGTGCAAAGGAACTTCCCCGTTTATACCGTTTGTTTCCCATACGGTGCAAAACTTTTACAGTATATGACAGGAAAGATGCCGAAAAACCAACTTTTCATTCAAAACAACAAGGTTCCTGCCCAAAACAGAATACCCGGCAGACGAAACGAATTTATAAGTATAGATTCATTCGGCAAACTTAAAAACATACGGCAAACCCTGGCACTTAACCTGTGGTTTTCTCTGACTGCAAAACGCCACAAGGATATTCTGAACGATTATTCCCTTCGCACCGTGTTTGATACCGATAATCATTTTATCGGCAGAGCAAACATTCACGGCTATCTGCAGTTGGGCGACCGCCCGTTTTTTGCACAGGCATTCCGCAGTCTTAAGGACGGTCAGTTCGATGAAGAAACAGTTGACAAGGTTGAACGAATGTCTTTGCTTTCGCTGTATTATCCTTCGCTTATGCGTTACAGCCAGCGGCTGAACATTCTCAAAAAACAACCTGTTATTGTACTTATCGGCGAAAGTTTTGAGCACTGTGAGGAACTTAACCGCAGGGTGGAAAATCTTTATCCCAATGTGCGCAAACTGTTCACCTTTGACACTCTGCTTTCTTCGGTAGAAGCATTTGAAAATGCCGGAAATTACTTTGAGTTTGCAGACGGTGTACCCCATTCGGTAAAACTTGAAGATGTGATTTAATGCAAAGTGCGGAAAAACAGTATAAAATCTGTTTTTCCGCACTTGAATTATATATAAGAATATAGTATAATTGCTATATATGTCTATATGATACATTCATAGGGAGTTTTTATCTTGACCGATAGTTATATTTCGAATAAATATCCTGCCGAACAGGCCGAGTTTGCGCGGCGTGTTAAAGCAGTGCTCGGCGAAAAGATGTCTGCCGCGCCGCTTGCCCACATCGTAACCTACGGTTGTCAGCAGAATGTAAGCGACTGTGAACGCATAAAGGGTATGCTTTCGCTTATGGGATACGGCTTTACCGACGACCCAAAATGTGCCGATTTTATTCTTTTTAACACCTGCGCCGTTCGGGGCCACGCAGAAGACCGTGTCTATGGAAATGTGGGTGCCATTAAAAACATCAAGCGCAAACGCCCCCATCTGATACTTGCCGTGTGCGGTTGTATGGCTCAACAGCCTCAGGTTGCCGAGCGTTTCAAAAAAAGTTACCCCTATGTGGACATCCTTTTCGGAACCCAACTTTCCCACCGACTGCCCGAATTTATTTACAGACGCCTTGTCGGAGGCGAACGCGTTTTTGAACTTGCCCTTGATAACGGCGATATCGTTGAAGGTATCCCCGTAAGGCGCGACAGCACCGTTAAGGGCTGGTTGCCGATAATGTACGGTTGCAATAATTTCTGCACCTACTGCATCGTTCCCTATGTACGGGGGCGTGAGCGCTCCCGCGCACCCGAAGCGGTAATAGCCGAAGCAAAAGAAATGGTAACCGCCGGTTTCAAAGAAATAATGCTTTTAGGACAGAATGTAAACTCCTACGGCAAAGGCGAGGCGCACGGAATAAACTTTGCAAAACTGCTGCGGCAGATAAATGCGATAGAGGGCGATTTCCGCATCCGATTTATGACCTCCCACCCCAAAGATTGCACCGAAGAACTGCTGGATACGATGCGCGACTGTGAAAAGGTTGAGCGACACCTGCACCTGCCTTTCCAGAGCGGCAGCAGCCGCATACTTAAAGCGATGAACCGCCATTACGACCGCGAGGGTTATCTTTCGCTGATAAAGGCCGCTCGCGAACGTATGCCGGATATTGAATTTACCAGTGATATAATTGTAGGTTTTCCGGGCGAGACTTATGAGGATTTCTGCGAAACACTCTCACTTATTCGAGAAGTGAAGTATGCATCGCTGTTCACATTTATTTTCTCTGCGCGCAACGGTACGCCCGCCGCTTCGATGGACGACCCCGTAAGCCGTGAGGAAAAGGGACGCTGGTTCTCTACCCTTTTACGGGTTCAGGAAGAAATAGCCGCCGAAAATTACAAAAATGCCGTAGGCAAAACCGTTACGGTGCTTTGTGAAGGCAGGGCGGAACGCGAAGATTACTACTGCGGCAAGGCCGATGTGCATACCGTTGAATTTTATTCAGACTGTGATGTAACAGACCGCCTTGTAAAGGTTAAAATAACATCGTATGACAAGGTGCTTTACGGCACAGTTATAAAATAAGTAAATTAAAAAAGAGGTTTTTACAATGACAATTTTAGAAGCAACAAGAGCACTAGGTGCAGCAATCCAGCAGGACGAGCGTTTTATTAACTATGTTAAGGCAAAACTTGCCAACGACAATGATGAGCAGTTGCAGAAGGACATCGGCGAATTTAATATCACCAGAATGAACCTTGAAAACGAAATGAGCGCCGAAACACCCGATGAAGCAAAGATAAAGGAACTGAACGAGACCCTGCGTAACATCTACGGAAAGGTTATGGCCAGCAAGGCTATGCTTGATTACAACACCGCCAAGGGTGAACTTGATGCCCTGCTTGGCGATATCAACAGTGTTATCATGCAGTGTGTTGACGGTGCCGACCCTGCAACCGTTGAACCCGAAGTTCACAGTTGCTCCGGCAGTTGCGATTCCTGCGGCGGTTGCCACTAAACAAATAGACTGAATGGGAAGTATAAATATGGCTGAACTATCGCCGATGATGCGCCAATATATGAATATAAAGGAGAAGAATTCCGATTCACTCCTTTTCTTCCGTATGGGCGACTTTTATGAAATGTTTTTTGACGATGCAAAAACCGCATCCGAAGAACTTGATCTGGTGCTTACCGGCAAGGACTGCGGACTGAGCGAACGCGCCCCTATGTGCGGTGTGCCCTATCACAGTTGTGAGGGGTATATTGCCCGTCTGGTAAACAAAGGATATAAGGTCGCAGTGTGCGAACAAACCGAAGACCCTGCAAAAGCAAAGGGTCTTGTTCGGCGTGAAGTGGTTCGTGTCATTACTCCCGGCACGGTTATCGAAGACTCGATACTTGACGAATCTAAAAATAACTTCCTCGCCGCCGTCTCACTTATAGACGGCAGAGCGGGAATGTGCTTTACCGATGCCTCCACCGGCGAGGCTCAGGTCACCGAGATAGCAGGTGACCGACTTGAAGCACGAATTATCGACGAACTTACCCGTTTTTCCCCCAGCGAATTGCTGATTTCTTCAAAACTTCGCGCCAACCCCATTCTTGCTGAATTTTTGACCGAGCGGTTTGAAGGTACCGTTACCGAACGCTCTGCCGACAGTTTTAGTGCCGCCGTTACCGAACCGGTAATGTGCCGTCAGTTCGGCATTATATCAACCGAGAACATCGGTCTTGCCAAAGGCAGTGCCGCGCAGAGCGCCTGTGGCGCCGCAATAGAATACCTGAACGAAACGGGTATGGGTGCTAACATCGCGGTAAATTCGGTAAAAATATATACCGAAGCGCAGTATATGCGCCTTGATATGACGGCCGTAAGGAATCTTGAAATAAGTGAAACTATGCGTTCCAAAGCGAAGAAAGGTTCACTGCTATGGGTGCTGGACAAAACCCGTACCGCTATGGGCAAACGCCTTATACGGGCATGGCTTGAAATGCCGCTTATCAAGATACCCGAAATTCTGCTGCGGCAGAACGCTGTTGAAGAACTTTGCTCCGACACGCTTTTGCGCGGAGAGGCTTCAGAATATATGCACGGCATCCGCGATGTTGAGCGCATTATGGCAAAGGTGGTATACGGCACGGCTTCGGCCAAAGACCTTATCAGTCTTGCAGGTACCGCCCACCGTTTCCCCCTTATCAAGGGACTGTTGACCGGTGCAAATTCGCGTATGCTTAAAAATATCTGCGCGGAGATAGACCCCCTTGAGGAGATAGTCGCCCTTATCGATGCCGCAATCGCCGACGAGCCTGCACCAACCCTTAAAGAGGGCGGCATTATCCGCGAAGGCTACAATCCCGAAATTGATCTGTTGCGAAATGATATGCAACATGGTTCTGATTTTCTTGCCGATATCGAAATGCGCGAACGCGAGCGCACCGGCATTAAAAATCTGCGTGTTCGCTATAACAAGGTTTTTGGCTACTATATCGAAGTCACCAACTCCTTCCTGGACCGCGTTCCCGAGGACTACATAAGAAAGCAGACCCTGACAAACTGCGAACGGTTTATAACCGACGAACTTAAAAAACTTGAAACCAGAGTTCTTACCGCCAAGGACAGGCTGTATCAACTTGAATATGAGATATTCGATGGCATAAGAAAGCAAACCGCCGCCGAAATCAAGCGCTTCCAGCGCAGTGCCGCTGCAATAGCACAGCTTGATGTTCTGTGTTCCTTTGCTCAGGTATCCGCCGATAATAACTACTGCCGTCCCCTTATCTCAGACGACGGTGTAATAAACATTCAAGGTGGCAGACACCCCGTTGTTGAGCAACTTATAAAGACGCCCTTTGTGGCAAACGACACCCTGCTTGACACCGCCGACAACCGCTGTTGTATCATTACCGGCCCGAATATGGCAGGTAAATCGACCTATATGCGGCAGGTTGCACTGATATGCCTTATGGCGCAGGTGGGCTGCTATGTACCTGCACGAATGGCGCAGGTGGGAATAGTAGATGCCATCTACACCAGAGTAGGTGCTTCGGACGACCTTGCATCGGGCAAATCGACCTTTATGGTGGAAATGAGCGAGGTTGCCGATATTCTTAAAAACGCAACCAAGAACAGTTTGCTTATCCTTGACGAAATAGGACGTGGTACTTCTACTTTTGACGGTATGTCAATTGCCCGCGCAGTACTCGAATATGTCGCAGATAAGCGTAAACTTGGCGCTAAAGCCTTGTTCGCTACCCATTATCACGAACTTACCGCTATGGAAGAACAGTTAAACGGGGTTAAAAACTCCAATATTGCTGTTAAAAAACGCGGTGACGATATTACATTTTTACGCCGGATAGTACCGGGTGGCGCAGACCGTAGTTACGGTATTGAAGTTGCTAAACTCAGCGGTATTCCAAATTCGGTAATAGAACGCGCTAAGGATATTTTAAAACAAACTGAAGAAGAGGGAGTAGTTACCTA
>JAZOBW010000198.1:0-1797 GCA_045596185.1 Acutalibacteraceae bacterium
ATATCTAAATATTCGTTATAATCATTCATTGATGAAATAAAAGTCATCATCCCGCTATTGTCTGTTCGTATTAATCTTTTACTTCTTATCGATGTATGTGGTTGTATTTGTTTTTGATATTGCAAATCAGCGGTAAATGAGTAATATCTTGATATGCCCTTATAGCATAGACCGAAAATATCGAATGGAATTTCTTTGTTTATATCTTGAATTATAATGCCAATCGGATTTCTCATAGTGCATACTCCTTTAGTATTGTTCAACTCTAATGTGAATCCCTGCGACTACAATATGATATTTGTCACTCCAATACCCCGTTCTGTTTGGATGTGTCATCGGTGGGTGATGATTAACTCCATAGTCTTCAGCCAATTTGCAATAAAGCATTGCATCAGAATAACTTATGATTTTTCGTTCGTCTGTTTTCGCAATCGCACGCAAATCGCCATAACACGAGTTATGCACCAACCAACCGTTTTTTCCTACAAAGTAGGTATGGTAATCTTCGACCTCGAAGTTATACACGGTTATAGGTTCATTGAGCGTTGTAAAGGATACTGTATCGATAGTAACGCTTGAACCGTCCAGAAGGACAAGAACATCACCTTGACGTAAGTCTTTCGCCTTAATCCAACCTTTACCTAATCCTGTTGAATCGGCACGCGATTCATCACAATTCGTCACATAGAAAGGATGCTCGGGTGTTGCCTCAATAACCTCATCACCCGCTTTTACGGTTACAAGCTCGTCCGTTTCGTTACGGAAGATTTGAACAACGCGTTTAAGCGCTGTTTCTCCGGTTTCGGTATCTTGCGCCCAAACATAATCACCGACTTCGATGTTCTCGATTACTTTATCGCCGTTTTCGGTCTTGACAATAGTACCTGCAACAAAGCACAGCGCAGTCGACATTTCGCGTTCGTATATTTCTATACGTTCTTCGCGAGACCTGCCTTGACGTGCAGCAGCCCAAGCATCAACGCTCGCTCTTTGACAAAGAACCAAGTCACTTATTTCTTCACCCGTTAAATATGGGTTCTGCTCTGCAACAGTATCCCAAATATATGGATATCTGAAAAATACATCGTCAACGGTTTTTTTACAAACCCTGCAGGCTTCGCCGGTTTTAAGGTCATGTCCTGCAAACTGAAAATGAAAGTATCCGTCGCCGTCAGTACACTCACCGCTTTCATCGGTATACGAGAGCCAGTTATTGTTACAATAAGCAAACAAGTTATAGCCTTGAACACCGCCATTCGCACCAATGAATTCGGGGTGATCTGCATTCAAGAACCTACCAACAACGGGGTCGTAGTAACGAGATTGCAGGTAATAGAACCCTGTTTCGGAATCGTAGTAGTACGACCTATAGCGGAACGGATTGTATGCGCCAACGGTAGATGCAAGAGAGCCGGTCGTTGTTAAAACCTTACCCCAAGCGTCGTAGGTATACTCGGTTACTACATCGCCGTAGTTGTTAAGAATACGTATTACGTCGCCCTGAAGATTCTTTTGGAAATAGTAGTGCTGATTGTTGTAGATAAAGCACTGAACCGAACCCGTTTCGTCATAGAGGTAATATAACGTATAGGTTGTACCCATTGACGAATGGGTTACGGTTTCGCTTAATATCCTCGAACCGTCAACAACGTAATCATACTTAACGGTGCCTGCCAGCGTTTTCTTGGTACGGATGCCATTGGAATTGTATTCATAAACAGCGCGGGGGCCTGCTGTTACCGTTGCGGCTTTCAGTTTTCTGCCCTTCCACGTCATCGTGCTTATATTATGCCACTT
>JAZOBW010000199.1:0-2218 GCA_045596185.1 Acutalibacteraceae bacterium
TGAAGATTATAATACCAAATATCAAAATATCAGGAAAATATCGGAACTTTTGTCTGCTAAACAGGAAAACTGTGCCGAAGCGGTTGCCTCTCTTGCGGTCAAGTTAAGCGAAGAAAAACACTTTTCTTCGCAACTTCAGAAAAGGGCGGCCGAACTACTGGTCAAAACAGCCGATGAGAATACATACTGTATTTTTGCAGATGGCCTTGACCGCACACAACTGCAACTGATTGCCGACCGTTTGTATAAAACTTACGGCGGTGTAAGGGCGGTATTTTCCCCTTGTGAAGGTTCCTTTGCCTTTGCAATATGCGGCGACGATTCGCTGGACGGCATTTTTGCCGACTTCAAGGCCCGATTTGATGTTCGCGGCGGCGGAAGGAACGGAATGGTGCAGGGTACCGTTTCGGGAGAGATGGATTCTATAAAATCCTTCTTCACTTTTTAATGCTTTTATTAGAATAAATTATTATTTTGAGAGGTTAATATGGACTGGACCGAAATTACAATAACCGTACCTACCGAGCAGAGCGACGATGCAGCCGCTATTGCTAACATGACGGTACCGTACGGAATTTATATCGAAGATTATTCCGACCTTGAGTGGGGCGCACAGGAAATAGCGCACGTAGATCTTATAGACGATGAACTCGTAGCCAAGGATCGAAATCGCGCTATAATTCACATATACATTTCTGAATGTGATAATGCCAGTGAAGCCATTGCTTTCCTTACCGAGCGTTTGTGCGCGGCAGGTATTGATGCCCGTATCAAAAGCGAAAGTGTTAACGATGCCGAATGGAGTGAAAACTGGAAAAAATATTTCAAAGCCTTTGAAATAGGCGAGCGACTTGCGGTTTGCCCCAGTTGGGAGAGTTATGAAAACACTGAAAATCGCACCGTTATACAACTTGATCCGGGGGCAGCATTTGGTACCGGCACACATGCTACAACATCTCTTTGTATGGAGGTTCTGGAAAGGTACACTACCGATAGCAGTGAGATATTAGATGTTGGTACCGGTAGCGGAATTTTGGCAATAACGGGTGCTCTTTTGGGCGCTAAAAGTGCAGTAGGTGTTGATATTGATGCGCTGTCGGTTAAAACTGCAAAGGAAAACGCCGAACGTAACGGTGTGAACAACAAAATTGAATTTTCTGCAGGTGATCTGGTAGAAAAGATAAGCGGAAAATATGATATTGTTTGTGCAAATATAATTGCAAGTGTTGTTATCCGTCTGTTTGATGTTATAAAGGATTATATGAAGGACGATGCAATACTTATTGTTTCGGGTATAATTGATGTCCGTGCCGAAGAGGTCGAAGCAGCGGCAGCGGAGCACGGTTTCACGATAAAGGAAAACCTTACCCGTGAGGAATGGCACGCATATGTGCTTAAGTAGTGAAAGAGTATCCAAACCCGCTTAAAACGGCATAATTTTGGCGCTTTTCGGATTATTGGCGTCGGCAGGCGCCAGATTTGCGAGTATTTTAACACAGCAGATGGGAAAATCTGCCCAAATAAATCGGGTTCGGATACTCCTTAACTGCTTAAAATTTGGAGGAAAATAAATGCTTGAATTTGAACAATTGAAACTGCGACTTACGGCGAACGAGGAGGAGGTAAGAAACCTCCGCGATGCGATAGGATATGACGCGCTTTGCCGTGAAATAGAAGAACTTGAAACAAAATCGGCTGCACCGGGTTTCTGGGATGATCTGGAGGCCTCTCAGGCGGTTTTGCAGAGAACCGGTAAACTAAAAAACAAGGTTGGCGCTTACGATAAGATAAGCAGTTCATATGAAGACCTTTTGGTGCTTATCGAGATGGGCGATGAGGAGGGCGACCTTTCACTTATCGTGGAGATAACCGCATCTATAGATGAACTGGAAAATGATATTGCATCTTTGCGTTTGCAGACACTTCTTACGGGTGAATACGATGCAAACAATGCGATCATCACCTTCCATGCAGGTGCCGGTGGTACCGAGGCGATGGACTGGGTACAGATGCTTGTGCGCATGTATAACCGCTGGGGTGAGCGCCACAGTTTTGCGGTTAAAATACTTGACTTTCTTGATGGCGATGAGGCAGGACTTAAGAGTGCTACAATGCTTATTGAGGGTGAAAACGCCTACGGATATCTTAAGAGTGAATCGGGTGTTCACCGACTTGTTCGCGTTTCTCCTTTCGATTCCTCGGGCAGAAGACACACCTC
>JAZOBW010000200.1:0-2915 GCA_045596185.1 Acutalibacteraceae bacterium
TTTTGAACTTATAAAATATGTAAATACGCAGAATACTATGCGCATCTCTACCGGCAAACTTAACGATATTCTTGCCGATGCAACTGCGCGTGTTCAGCCTCCCACAGATAAGGGTAAGAGGTTGCGTATATATTATATTACTCAGGCATCCACCCGTCCGCCTACATTTGTATGTTTTTGTAACAATGCGGAACTTTTCCATTTTTCGTATCAGCGTTATCTGGAAAATCAGATACGCGCCACCTTCGGGCTTGAGGGAACACCCGTGCGGTTTGTAATCAGAGAAAGGGGCGATAAGTAATGGTTGCTCTTGCAATTATAACTGTTATTGCTGCATATTTAATGGGCAGTGTAAACTATGCTGTTATTTTTTCAAAATTGTTCACCCGTCGCGATGTCCGTGAATACGGTAGCGGAAATGCCGGTACAACAAATGTTGTGCGTGTTGCAGGTGCATTGCCCGGTATTCTTACACTTTTATGCGATGCATTTAAGGCGATTATTTCCTGCGCGGCAGGAAAGGTGATTTTTGATTATATTCATACCGCCACCGAAAGCGAATGGGCACTTCCTATCTATGGTGCATATCTTTGCGGTGTCGCCTGTCTGCTTGGTCATGTATTTCCGATATTTTTCCAGTTCAGAGGCGGAAAGGGAATAGCAACAGGTTGCGGAGTGTTTGTCATCTGCTGTCCGCTTGGTATTGCAATAGCCCTGGGTGTTTTTATACTTTCAATGCTCTGTACTCGTATCGTATCCGTAAGTTCTATTCTTGCAACTACTACCGTTGTAACACTTTCGCTTGTTTGGTATGATACAAATGCGCTTTTCTGGCCTCAGGCAGTGCTTAGCATCGCTATGGGTGTATTTGTTATCTATAAACATAAGGATAACATTAAGCGCATCATTCGCGGTGAGGAGAAAAAACTCACCATCGGGAGGAAAAAGTAATGGCAAAGGTTACAGTTCTCGGTTCGGGTGCGTGGGGAATTGCTCTCGCTATGACTGCGCTGGACAGCGGAAACAGCGTTACACTCTGGTCACCCTTCGATGAAGAGGTCGAACTTCTAACTTCCAAGCGCGAAAATGAGCGTCTGCTTAAAGGTGTTATCATACCTGATGATATCAAAATAACTACAGATATGTCTTGTGTCGAGTCAAGTCAGATAACCATAATAGCCGCGCCTTCCACCGCGGTTGCTTCGGTTGCAGAAAGACTTTCGCAATATAAAAATTTCGGTATAGTCGTAAATGTTGCAAAGGGATTTGAAAAAGGAACCCTTCGCCGTCTTTCACAGGTGATTTCCGAAAAATTGCCCGATAGCGATATCGTTGTTCTGTCCGGTCCTTCCCATGCAGAGGAGGTTGCCCGTCAGATGCCCACTTCGCTGGTTGCAGCGTCAGAAAATGCTGCTTGTGCTGAAGTAGTACAGGATGTTATGTCTAATCACTATTTCCGTGTATATACATCTACCGATATTATTGGCGTGGAACTTGGCGGTGCGATGAAGAATGTTATAGCCATCTGTGCCGGTATATGCGATGGCCTCGGTTTGGGGGATAACACCAAGGCGGCACTTATTACAAGGGGACTTGCTGAAATGGCAAGACTTGGACTTCGTATGGGCGCTGACGTCAGAACACTTGCAGGTTTAGCAGGTATTGGTGACCTTGTTGTTACCTGCACATCTCAGCATAGCCGTAATAACCGCTTCGGTAATTTGGTTGGAAAAGGCGTTTCAGTTGATAGAGCGTTGAGCGAAGTCGGAACCGTTGAAGGTTATTACGCAGCACTTATGGCACATGAACTCGGCAAGAAGTATTCGGTTGAACTTCCTATTATCGAGGAGTGCTATGGGGTACTGTATGAAGGCAAAAATGTATCCGATGTAGTCGGAAATCTTATGCAAAGACCGACCCGAGCAGAAATATTCTGAAAATAAATAAAAAAATACTTGCATTATTGTGAATTTTCTGCTATTATAATATCTGTTATGATTTGTCGATTCACAGAAGGAGGTGCATACCATGGCAAAGTGCGAAATCTGCAGCAAGGAAATTGCTTTTGGTATCAAGGTTTCCCATTCACATAGACGTTCCAACAGAACCTGGAAACCCAATGTAAAGAAAGTAAAGGCTATCGTTAACGGCTCTCCGCGTCGTATCAATGTCTGCACCCGTTGCTTGCGTTCGGGTAAGGTTACCAGAGCAATCTAAGTTTGTTACCGTTTAATATTAAAGTCCCGATACTGCTTTTGCGGTTCTCGGGGCTTTTTTATGGTTTGAAAGGAGTCATTAAAATGATTAAAGCGGCACTTTTTGATTTAGACGGCACCCTTGTAAATTCGCTTGAAGATATTGCACAGGCAGTAAATCTTGCTCTTAGAACATATGGCCATCCCACACATGAAACCGAAGCGTTTAAGTATTTTGTGGGCGATGGTATCCCGAAAATGATAGAACGCGCTCTTCCGGAAGGCGAACGCAGTGCTGAAAATATAGAAAAACACCGTGTTGTTTTTCACGAACATTACAAGGTTCACTATGCCGATAATACATATGCTTACGAAGGTGTACCGCAACTTGTTGCACAACTTAAAGAAAAAGGATACTTCGTTGCTGTTGTTACAAATAAAGCGCAGGATATGGCAGATATCGTTGTAAATAAACTGTATGGCGATGTTTTTGATCTGATATTCGGTCAGCGTCCCGGTATACCTGCAAAACCAGACCCCACAGCGGCGCTTCTGACTATGGAACAATTGGGCGTTAAACCCGATGAGTGTGTATTTCTGGGTGATTCGGGAATGGATGTTCTTGCTGCAGTTAACAGCCGCGCCGTACCGGCGGGTGACACATGGGGCTTTCGCAGAGAAGATGAACTTCTGCAAAACGGCGCAAAGAATATTATTAAC
>JAZOBW010000201.1:0-8521 GCA_045596185.1 Acutalibacteraceae bacterium
CGGTCCTTGCCCCGAAGGCAAGATGTCCTGTGGAAAAGCGAAGGAGATAAAAGAACAGTATAAGGAACTGAAGAAAAATGGGTAAACTTATTGTTATTGAAGGTCTGGATGGCAGCGGTAAATCCACCCAACTTGCACTGCTTCCCGAAGCATTAAAAGGCAGGGGTATAGATTGTGAAAGTGTATCTTTTCCCGACTATGAAAGTGATTCGAGTGCACTTGTAAAGATGTATCTTGCAGGAGAGTTCGGCACCCGACCCGACGATGTAAATGCCTATGCGGCATCTATATTCTATGCTGCAGACCGCTTTGCTTCTTTTAAGAAAAATTGGGGGAATTTTTATAACGGCGGCGGCACGGTCGTTGCCGGTCGTTACACCACCTCCAACGCCGTTCACCAGACATCAAAATTGCCTCGAAACAAGTGGCAGGGTTTTCTGGATTGGCTGTATGATTTCGAATATAATAAAATCGGAATTCCGAAACCCGACAAGGTAATATTTCTTGATATGCCGGTAGAGGTTTCGCAGAAACTTCTGGGTGACCGCTACGGTGGAGACGATAACAAAAAAGATATTCACGAAAGCGATGTAAAATATCTTGAAAATTGCAGAAAGGCGGCACGGTTCACGGCAGAGTATTCCGGTTGGACGGTGATATCCTGCGCCGATGGCGACCGTCCCCGCACTATTGAAGAAATCGCAGCCGATATACTTGATGAAACATTAAAGATATTTTGAGGTATAAAAATGGTATATGTATTTTTAGCAGAGGGATTTGAAGAAATAGAGGCTCTTGCACCCGTAGATGTACTTCGTAGGGGTGGCGTTCCGGTACAAATGGTTGGCGTAACCGGCAAAACGGTAAACGGTTCTCACGGTATTCCCGTTGTATGTGATATAACCATCAGCGATGCCGATGATAAAGATCTTCAGGCGATTATATTGCCCGGCGGTCTTCCTGGAACCACTAATCTTGAAAAGGATGAGCGCGTACAGCACTTTATCGATATAGCCGCAGATCGCGGTTTATTTATAGGCGCTATATGTGCGGCACCCTCTGTACTCGGACATAAAGGCCTGTTAAAGGGTAAAAACGCTGTATGTTTTCCGGGGTTTGAATCAGAACTTGAAGGTGCCACTATACTCGATGTACCTGCTGTAAGGGACGGCAATATAATCACCGGCTGGGGCGCCGGCGGCTCATTTGCATTTGCTTTTGAACTTCTTGCCGCTATCACCGGCGACAAAACCGCAGCAGACTCTTTGTACAAATCGATGCGTGTTTCAAATTAAAAATAAAGCAGGGGATAATAATGGACGAAAAGGAAAAGAATCAGTCTTTTGAAGATAATAACGATGATTTTATAATCGGCAAGGGGTTTTCGGTGGAAGAATACGAACCCACACCTGCGCCCGTTAAAAAGAAAAAGAAGGCCGCAGGCGGTCTGCTCAAGAATATAATTTGGATAGTATCTATAGTTGCGGTTTCGGTCGGTATTGCTTTTACCCTTATCTTTGCAGGTGCTGACTTTCTCGGCATCGGTTTCGGCAGGGGAGACGACTGCGTAATGGAGATTGAATATGGCTCATCAACCTCTGTTATTGCAGAAAAACTTGAGGAAACGGGTGCAGTTCGTTGGCCTATGCTTTTCAGACTTTATTCAAAAATAAAGGGCTATGAAAGCCAGTATAAATACGGATTGTACACCTTCAACAACGAGATAGGTTACGAGGAACTGGCCCAGATGCTCATAACCGAAGGCGCCAAGGCCGAAAGTGTGAAGGTTACCATTCCCGAAGGCACGGGAATAAACGATTACACCAAAAATGTAAACGGTGAAGATGTCACGGTGGACGGTATTGCAACCATTCTTGAAGAAAAGGGTGTATGCACCCGTGAAGATTTTATTGCTGCACTTGGTGAGGTAGAATATGATTCGCCTCTTCTGAAAAATGCCAATGTAGGCAGAACTTATTTTGCACTTGAAGGATATCTTTTCCCCGAAACATATGATTTTTATTCCTATGATTCAGCAGAGTGTGCAAAACTTGTTGTTGACCGAATGATATCCGAGGCCGAATCAAAGATAACCGATGAAATGTTCGACCGTGCTACCGAGATGGGATACTCTATGAACGAGATACTTACGATGGCATCTATAATACAAATGGAGTCGGGGCAGAATTCGGATGAAATGGCTAATGTTGCCGCGGTGTTTTATAACCGTCTGAATAGCGATGATTTTGCAACTCTGGGTTCATCTCCAACCTGTTACTACGGCGAGTCTTTCAGAAATGACGACGGCAGATACAACACCTACAATGTTAAGGGACTTCCTCCCGGTCCCCTTTGTTCTCCCGGTATCGATGCTATAAATGCGGCACTCTATCCTACCGAGGATTCGCCCTATTATTACTTTGTAACCGATTCAAAGGGAAAATTCTATTATCATAAAACTTCTGCCGAACAGCAGAAAACCATCAACAAATTACAGAGTGGTGACAACTGGGTATATGAGTATTTTGACTAATGGCAGAAAGATACCCGAACTTCTGTGCCCTGCCGGGGACCTTACTAACCTTAAAGCGGCGGTGGATTACGGTGCCGATGCCGTGTATCTTGCAGGTCAGGAATTCGGTATGCGAACGGCATCTGCCAATTTTGATACTGCCGATCTTGAACAGGGTATAAATTATGCCCACAGCCATGGTGTAAAGGTGCATATAACCTGCAACACCATTCCACATAACGACGAGATGCAGCGTCTGCCACAGTTTTTGAAAACCATAAACGAACTTGGCACCGATGCCGTTATTGCTTCCGATCTGGGAACTATCGATATGGTAAAGCGCTATGCGCCCGACTGTGAATTACACGCATCGGTGCAATCGGGTATAGTAAATACACAGACTGCAAACGTGCTTTATAATATGGGAGCAAAAAGAATAGTGCTTGCCCGTGAACTGTCGCTTGAGGAAATTGCCGAGATACGAAACGGCACCCCAAAAGAACTTGAAATCGAGACATTTGTTCACGGTGCTATGTGTGTGTCTTTTTCGGCACGCTGTCTGTTGTCGAGTTATATGACGGGCAGAGATGCCAACAGGGGAGACTGCGCGCAGCCCTGCCGTTGGAGCTATTCCCTTATCGAACAAAAACGGGACGGTCAACTTTTCGATATAACCGAGACCGATAAGGGCACCTATATTCTTAATGCCAATGATATGTGTATGGCACAGCATCTTGATAAACTGGCTGATATAGGTATTGACAGTCTTAAGATAGAGGGTAGAGCAAAATCGGAGTATTATGTGGCGGTTACCACAAATGCCTATAGAGGTGCGCTTGACAGTCTTAAACAGTCAGATGGTGACTGGTGTGTTGAACAATGGGTTATGGATGAACTTAATAAGATAAGCCATCGCACATATTCAACGGGATTTTATTTCGGAAGACCGGAAAATGCCCAGACATACGAAAACGCAGGTTATATACGCGATTATGCTGTGGCGGCGGTCGTGACCGGTTATGAGAATGGCTGTATAAAGGCAACCCTTAAAAATAAGTTTACCCGTGGTACAATGCTTGACTGTTTGCAACCGTCAAGCAAACCATTTATCGTTCCTACCGATGAACTTTTTAACGAAAAGGGTGAGCCTATAGATTGTGCGCCGCATCCTATGCAGACGATATATATACCTTATGATGAACCTGTTAAATCGGGCGCAATGCTCAGAATGAAAATATAAAAAAGCCTGTTGCACTTTGGTGCAACAGACTTTTTACTGTAGGAAAATTATTTACCCAATAACATATCCATAATTGCAGGACCGTGTTCCACAAATATTCCGCTCTCTTTAGCGGCTGCTTCGGTGAAACTTTCAACACCGTTTTGTTCGGTGGTGCTGTCGTAAAGAAGATAGGGAACAGGTTCACGCGAATGTGTTTTTGTATCGAGCGGCGTTGGATGATCGGGCATTATCAGTATGCGGTAACTATCACCGCAACCGTCAAGGTATTCAAGTAATGTTTTAAGTGAACGGCGGTCTATGTATTCTATTGCTTTGACCTTGTTTTCCGCTTCTCCGCGGTGACCACACTCGTCGGGTGCTTCGAAGTGAAGATATACAAGTTCACAGCCTGACTTGAATGCGTTTATTCCTGCTTCGGTCTTGCCTTCAAAATCGGTGTCGAGATAACCGGTTGCACCTGAAACTTCGGGCGTCATCATACCGGCACATTTACCGATACCTTTAAGCAGATCAACTGCGCTTACAACACAACCCGAAACGCCGTTTTTGGCCTTGAAATTTTCTACAACGGGTTTGGTGCCTTCGCCCCATAACCAGATCGAATTTGCAGGGCGCAGCCCCTTTTCTTTACGGGCGATATTCACGGGATGGTCTTTAAGTATTTCATAACTTTTCTTCATAAGTTCTATAAGCGGTTTTGCGTTTTCGCTGTCACTCAGATACGGACCTACAACCCTGCCGCTTATATCGTGAGGAGGCGTCATCTCGCCAAGATCGGTGGTTCCGTTCGAAACCACAAGACAGTGTCTGTAACTGACGCCGCTGTAAAACTTATATATATCGTTACCCAGTTTTTCTTCGATAGAAGCGATTATTTGTTCTGCCTCTTTTGTGGAAATGTCACCGGCGCAGTAGTCAACCATAGTTTTATCGCAGTAGTTATCTTCGTCCGAAAGGGTTACGATATTACAGCGCAGCGTTACATCGGTATCCTTAAGAGCAATTCCGATAGATGCGGCTTCCAAAGGGGAACGGCCGGTGTATGATTTAAGCGGGTCGTATCCCATAACCGAGAGATTAGCAACATCGCTTCCGGGTTTAAGACCATCGGCAACGGTGCGGCACATACCTATCTGTGATTTTTTCGCTAACATATCCATATAGGGTTTGTTGGCAAGTTCCATCGGCGTTTTACCGCCGAGAGCGGCATTTGGCGTATCCGCCATACCATCGCAAAGTAAAACTAAATATTTCATAATGGATTACATCCTTTCTAAAATAATTATAACAAGAAAACATTTTATTGTAAAGTAGAAAGCAAAAAATAAAGGAGGTTTTTAGGGTGAATATAAAAAGTCCCGAGGTCCTTGCACCCGTAGGTAACCCTGCTATGCTCACAGCGGCAGTTCGAAGTGGTGCCGATGCGGTTTATTTCGGCTCGAAGATGTTCAGTGCAAGGCGTAATGCCGAAAACTTTGATGATACCTCCCTGAAGGATGCGGTAAACTACTGTAAACTTTACGGGGTTAAAACCTACCTTGCTCTTAACATAATGATAAAACAGTCGGAACTTGAGGATGCTGTAGAAACGGCGCGCGTTGCATACAGAGCGGGTATCGATGGGGTGATAGTGCAGGATATCGGTCTTGCAAGGATTCTTCATACTGCTTTACCAAATCTTCAACTGCACGCATCAACTCAGATGTCGCTCCATTCACCTGCGGCACTTGCTTTTCTGAAAGAGTGCGGTTTCACCCGTGTTGTAGCAGCACGCGAAATGAATGAACATAAACTTAATGATTTTTGTAAAGTGGCCGACCGTCTAGGTATAGAGGTGGAGGTATTTGTTCACGGTGCGCTGTGTATGTCGGTATCGGGGCAGTGTCTGCTTTCGGCGATACTCGGTGGTCGCAGCGGAAACAGGGGACTGTGTGCGGGACCTTGTCGTCTGCCGTTTTCTGTAAAGGGCGGCACGGGATACGACCTGAGTCTTAAAGACCTTTCCCTTTTTGAATATATAAACACACTTAAAAAAATGGGGGTTGCATCTCTCAAGATAGAGGGCAGAATGAAACGTCCCGAATATGTTGCGGCAGCAGTGTCTGCGTGTCGATGTGCAGTGGATAACGGCGAAGTGCCGCAGAAGTTGTCTTCGGCACTTCGGGGCGTTTTTTCCCGTTCGGGTTTCACCGATGGATATTTCACATCAAAAACCGGAAGGGAAATGTTCGGTATCAGAACCAAGGATGATGTTACCGCCTCAGGGGAGACCTTTGCTGCCCTTCACGAACTTTACCGTGCCGAAAGGCAGTCGGTTGCCGTAAAAATTTCTGCCGAAATACTCGGTGGAAGACCTTGCAAACTTACTATTAGCGACGGTGTGAAAACGGTAAGTGTTTCGGGTGATGTCCCAGAAATTGCAAATAGACGTGCACTGGATAAAGAAAGCGTAATCCGCGCTATAGGCAAACTGGGTTCAACGCCCTATTTTGCAGAAAGTATAGATGTAATTTTAGATGACGGATTGTTTCTTCCTAATTCTTCCATTAATGAACTTCGCCGCAGTGCAACCGATGCGCTTTCGGCAGAGCGTACTCGTAAAGACAAGACTGTAGAAAACCACTTCGGTTATACGGTGGATAATATCGCCCACGGCGGCAGAAAAATAGTTGCGCGTTTTGCTACCGAGCAGGGCATACCGAATGACCTATCCAAAGTAGAGGCGGTAGTGCTGCCTGTCGGTTGTGATGCGTTCCGCAAACTGCAAGGAAGGGTTCGTCTTATTGCCGAACTTCCCCGTTGGATAGAGGACGAATCACAGCTTACAGCCCGTCTGAAAGAACTTAAAACTTTAGGCGTTACCGATGCTTTTTGTTCCAATCTTTCTGCCGTATCTATAGCCGCAAGTGAGGGCTTTAATATTATCGGAGGTATGGGACTGAATGTTGCCAATGGTGAAAGTGCCGAGGTATTGCGTCTTATGGGAGCAAAGGCAATCGTGCTTTCACCCGAAATACTTCTCACGGAATTGAAAAGGATAAACACTTCTATTGCGAAAGGGCTTTTTGCCTACGGCAGACTTCCACTTATGCTGTTGAAAAATTGTCCTATAAAAAACGGACATTCCTGTGCACAGTGCAGTAGGTGTGAAAGCATTACCGATCGTATGGGAATAGAGTTTCCGATAGAGTGTCACACACATTTTTGTGAACTGCTCAATTCCCGTCCTCACTATCTTGCCGACCGTCTGGACGAGTTGGATTCTTTTGATTTTATATTGCTTTATTTTACCGATGAGCGGCAGGAGAGAGCGGCTGAAATAATCAGAGAATATACAATAGGGGCTGCCGGTGATTGTGATTATACAAGGGGACTGTATTATCGAAATCTGGAATAAAAAAACAGCACCGAAAAATCGGTGCTGAATTTATCAGTTTTTGCCCGAGCGGTACTTGCTGGGGGATTCACCCGTTATCTGCCGGAACTGCCTTGTGAAATGATAGGGGTTATTGTATCCCAGACTTTTGGCAACCGTTGCTATCGAATCGCGGCTGAACTCAAGCATATGCTTCGCTGCGTTTATTCTCGCGTTGATAAGATCCTGATTCGGCGATATGCCGAAAATTTCCTTATATACTGCGTGGAAATAGGAGGGACTTATGTTTACCTCATCTGCAAGTCTTGCTACCGTCCAGTTTTCGCCGAGATTGCTCAGCATTTTAAGGCGTATTTGGTGGAACCTGTCGATAAGCTCTCTGCTTATTGAAATGGTTTGGTTGTTGCATACACGGGCGGTTTTCACAAAAAGTTCGGTCAGTTTTGCATCGATAAGATGATCGAAAAACTGTCCCTTTGTATTGTTTTCATTTTCTATTGTCCATACGATATCTGTTATGTATGCAGCAGGGTGGGGGTAGTAGGGTTTGTTGAATTCCAGACCCAGCGCCTTCCACTCTGCAGCGGATTTTTGGTCAAGCATAACCAGATCCACCGAAAGTTTTCCGTGCGCTGAAAATTGCATAGGCGAATGAGGCGGAAATATGTAGCAGGCATCGGCATCGGTGGTTATACTTCCTTCGGAAGTTTTCAGTTCAACCGCATTATAGAAATGCCAGAACGAATAAACGGCAATACCTTTTTGCAGATTTACCGAAAAACTATCGGGCAGGGAAAGCATATGGTATACACTGTGCAGAGAATTTCCGTGTTGTACAGAAGAAATCATAATCAACAAATCCTTTACAAATTATCAAAACAACTATCAAAATTATCGGGGAAACTGAATATATATTTAGTGAAAAGAAGATACAAATGCCTATAAATGGCAAAGTTAGGCAAAAACTCTTCTTGATTTAGTCACATTATACATCATATCGTAGGATATGTCAAGTAATCAATAGTTTTTTGCATTTACAATTTTCGTGAAAAATGTATAATAATTACAAAGAAATATTTTGCAGTTTTATCCCCTAATGCCATATTGTCACAAAAATATGTGTCGATTTTGATAAAATTGTAAAATATTTGTTCCGAAATGTGAATATATTGTGGCTTTGCCGGAAAGGAGAATGCTTCGCTGCTACATATATAATATATTTTGTTTCGTGATAAATGCCTATCATAAAAAATATAAATTTAAGAAAGGTTGTTAAAAATGAAAAGCATTTCTATCAAAAGAATCATTGCGATGCTTATGGTTTTGTGTCTGCTCTTCGCATTCACAGGCTGTAGGAAGAACAAGACCGTAGACGGCTCCGGCTCTGACT
>JAZOBW010000202.1:0-11298 GCA_045596185.1 Acutalibacteraceae bacterium
ACATTTGTCTTCCTAAGACCGCTTGGCCTCCGACTTACTGCAACACCGCCCGAAAGTTTTGCAAGGCGCTCCTGAAGTTTTTCACGGTCAAAATCGGAAGTGGTTGCTGCTATCTGATTCTTTATCTGTGCCACTCTATCCTTAATGGCGTTCTTATCGCCTACGCCATCAACAATTATGGTAGTTTCCTTTGTTACCTTTACCTGTCTTGCGCGGCCGAGTTGTGCGATATTTGCATCCTTAAGTTCAAGGCCGAGTTCTTCGGAAATAACCTCGCCGCCGGTAAGGATAGCGATATCGCGAAGCATTTCTTTTCTGCGGTCGCCAAAACCGGGTGCCTTTACACCAACGCAGGTGAATGTTCCGCGCAGACGGTTAACGATAAGGGTGGAGAGTGCCTCGCCCTCGATATCCTCTGCAATTATTACAAGTTTCTTACCCGACTGAACTATCTGTTCAAGAAGGGGAAGGATTTCCTGAATATTGGATATTTTCTTATCGGTGATAAGAATGAAAGCATCATCGATAACGGCTTCCATCTTATCGGAATCGGTTACCATATAGGGGGTAATATAGCCGCGATCGAACTGCATACCCTCTACAACCTCTGAATAGGTCTCGGCTGTTTTGGATTCCTCGACGGTGATAACGCCGTCTGCAGAAACCTTTTCCATAGCCTCAGCAATAAGACTGCCAATAACGGCATCGCCCGAAGAAATAGTAGCAACGCGGGCAATATCATCACTGCAAGAAACCTTTTTAGAGTTATTTACAACGGCAGCAGTAGCAGCATCAACTGCATTTTTGATACCCTTCTTAACCACCATCGGATTGGCACCTGCGGCAACATTCTTCATACCGTCAGAAATTAAAGCCTGTGCCAGAACGGTTGCGGTAGTAGTACCGTCACCTGCGGCATCGTTGGTCTTTACTGATACTTCCTTAACAAGTTGAGCACCCATATTTTCAAACGGATCTTCAAGTTCTATCTCTTTTGCGATAGTAACACCGTCGTTTGTGATAAGCGGTGCGCCGTATTTCTTATCAAGAACCACATTTCTGCCCTTGGGGCCAAGTGTTACCTTAACTGCATCTGCAAGTTTATCAACGCCTGTCTGCAGTGCTTTACGTGCTTCTTCACCGAAAATAATATTCTTTGCCATAATATATTACCTCCAATTATTCTACGATTGCCAGAATATCGGCAAGGTGCAAAACGGTATATTCCTCATCGCCGACCTTGATATCGGTACCGGCATATTTTGCAGCAATAACCTTATCACCCACCGAAACGGTCATCTCAACATTTTTACCGTCTACCATACCGCCGGGGCCAACTGCTACGACCTCTGCAATCTGGGGTTTTTCCTGAGCGGCGGATGTAAGAACTATTCCGCTTTTAGTTGTTTCTTCTGCTTTAGCAGCCTTTATAACAACATTATCTGCCAAAGGTTTAATTGTCATAATAAATTCCTCCAAATTAAAGTGAGCATTTTAACTCACCAATATTTTACAATAAATTATTATATCCAATAATGCATAAAAGTCAAGTAAAGTCAAAAAAAGTTATAACAAAGTTAAACATTTGTTAAAATCTTACTTTTTACGCCCTTAGGCACCAAGAAAGAAATTCCCTTTTTAACTATTTCAAATTTCATTCCGGTACTCTGTATTATCTCACCATCAAGATTTACGGGTATCGGTTTTTCTGATGTGAATTCCATACTGCTGCATCGGGAAATTTTGCAGCAATCAAGTCCTTCGTGGGTGCCGTTTTGATAGCGCGGTAAAAATTTAAGTATTCTCAGTTTTGATATTTTCTTTACCAGTGTAAAATCAAGCGTTCCGTCATAAGGAACCGCCTTGGGTGCGGCATTGTATCCGCCGCCGTAGTAAGGTGCATTTGCAATTACGGCAAAAAGAAAATCGCCCTTTATCGGCGGTTCACCGTCTACCGACACACTTATGTTCACGCCTATCTTTCCCAGTATCGTTTTTACTATGGCAAGTTTATATGCCATAGAACCGCTGACCAAAGGCAACCGTTTGAAATGTATCATATTGTCTGCTACTGCGGCATCCATACCGACAGAACAACCGTTAAGACAATATGCATCTCCTGCCTTTATTATGTCCATTTCCACCCGTTCGCCTTCAAGTTGGGCAGAAATATCGGAAAAAGGCGCCTTTGAATCGAAATACTTAAGGAAATCATTAGCAGAGCCACAAGGTATTACACCGAGAGTTACATTATCATAGCCGATTATTCCACCGAGAACCTCGAAAACGGTGCCTTCTCCTCCGCAAGCAAATGCGGTTATCTGTTCTCCGCTTTCGGCAGCATTACGGGCAAGTTGTTTTGCTTCACCCTTAAAGGTGGTGATGTATATATGATACTCGCCGCCGTTGTCTTCAAAATATTTTTCTATCTCGTTTGCTATATTTTTTTGCAGGTTCCCCTTTCCTGCTACAGGATTTATAAAGAAAAGATACTTCATTGACTTCCCTCCTCAATATCGGGAAAGACCCGAACATCGGATTTTATTTATCCCTTAAGCGGTTCGGATGCCGCCTTACCGCTTAAAATACATAAAGTACTGACATTTTATCATTCCGTTATAAAGTTTACGCCTTTTATCGGCAGGTCTACCGTAGAGTTTTTCAAACTCATCGTGAGGGCTGATTATAAAATACTTCTTCCCCTTTGCGGGAACAAAACGCTGCCCCATTATCTTATACAGTTCCTCGGCAGCACGGACATCGAGCAGTCGCTCGCCGTAGGGCGGATTTGTTATAACAAGGCAACGTTCATACTCGGTTTCAAAGTCTTTTATATCTCGGACCGACGCCTTTATATACTTTTCAACACCTGCTTTTTTTGCATTTGCCAATGTCAATTCTATGCAGGCGGGATCAATATCAAAGCCCTGTGCTTGAAATTCAATGTTATGCAGAATAAGGTCCTGCGCTCTGGTGCGTTCAGCCTGCCAAACAGACCTATCTATCGCAGAAAAGCGCTCTGCAGCAAAGTATCTACGAAGTCCGGGTGCTATCTTTGCCGCCATCATCGCCGATTCAATAAGCAGTGTACCGCTTCCGCAAAAAGGATCATAAACTATAGTATCAGGGTATATTCTTGCAAGGTCGCACATAGCGGCACCCAAGGTTTCCTTAAGGGGCGCCATATTTGAACTGCGCCTATATCCACGCTTGTGAAGACCTTCGCCCGAAGTATCGATCATCATCGTTACCTCGTCCTTGCGAATGGAAAATCGGACACGGTATTCGGGTCCGGTTTCTTCAAACCAAGAAATACCATATTTAGCAGAAAGGCGGTCAACAATCGCTTTTTTAATTATCGACTGACAGTCGGGTATGCTGTGAAGTGCAGAATCTATACTCCAGCCCTTAACGGGAAAAGCATCATTCTTGCCTATCCAGTACTCCCACGGCAACGACTTGACATTATCAAACAGTGCAGTAAAGTCGGTTGCCCTGAACTGTCCCATATTTATAAGTATACGCTCTGCAAAACGGGAATTTATATTGGCACGGGCAACCATACTTTCATCGCCCGAAAGCAATACCCTTCCGTTTTCAACCGTGACATCCTCGAATCCCATTCTTCTGAATTCGTCTGCCGCAACACTTTCGATACCGAAAAGGCAGGGCGCCACCATTTTTATATTATTGCTCATTCTATCACCGCCGATTGGTGCCTTGTAACATGACATCCTATATTCACCGCCACCGGAAGTCCTGCAATATGGGTTGGAGCGGTTTCTATATTTACATAAAGAGCGGTAGTATCACCGCCGAAACCTTGAGGCCCTATATCAAGATTGTTAATTCTTTCAAGAATTTCTGTCTCAAGTTCACTGTAGTATTTATCACTGTTGCGTTCATCTGCGCTGCGGCACAGCGCTTTTTTGGAAAGATACGCGCACTGTTCAAAATCGCCACCTATTCCTACACCTATCACCATAGGCGGACAAGGGTTGTTGGATGCTTTTTTAACAATATCCACAACCGCTTCTATTACCCCCTGTCTGCCGTCGAACGGGGTAAGCATTCTGATGCCACTCATATTTTCACTGCCGAAGCCCTTGGGGGCAACGGTCACCTTTACGGTATCACCGTCCACAATTTCGGTATGTATAACTGCAGGGGTATTATCATTTGTATTGACCCGTCTTAAAGGATCCGCAACAACGGATTTACGCAGCAATCCTTTTTCATATCCCAAACGAACGCCCTCATTAACAGCATCGTACAACGAACCACCTACAAGGGATACCTGCTGACCGATCTCTAAAAAAACGACCGCCATACCCGTATCCTGACAGATGGGAATATTCAGTTCTTTTGCCGCACAGATATTTTCCTTCAGTTGCTCAAGAACGCCTTTGGCAACAAGGTTTCTTTCAGTCTTACAAGCGACGCAAAGTTTTTGCTCAAGATCAACGGGAAGAACCTTATTTGCATTTTCACAAAGAAATGCAACCGTTTCGGTAATGCGGGAAACATCTATAATTTTCATAAAAATACCACTCTAGACGAATCAGATTTTGAAGGCTTTGGTTAAAAATCAGGCGGTTCCGCATCTGCGAATCCGCCTGAATATTATCTTAAAAATCAGAGCCCGAACCGCGCTTTGAACGGCGCACCTCAGGATTTTTCCTTTTTAGATCGGAAAACTTCTCATCGCTTGTCTGCTTGAACCGACTCATCATTTCTTCGAAACTTGCCGGTTCTGTTTTCTTTGGCGTCCAGGTATAAGAACTATCCGGTTTGGGCTGAACGGGAGCCTTTTTCTCTCTTCTACGGGGTTCGCCTTCCGGCTTTGCCTCACCCTCCATAGCGCGTTTGATACTAAGGGCAATCTTTCCGTCTTCGCCGATGGTTATTATCTTCATCTTTACGGTATCACCGAGTTTTACATGCTCGTTTATATCGTTTACATAACTGCGTGCAACCTCTGAAATATGTACCATTCCAGATTTGCCTTCGCCGATATCAACAAAAACGCCATACTCCCTGATACCTGTAATTTTTCCTTCAACAATGTCTCCGACCTTGAACTCCATAAAGCGTTGAAAGCCTCCTCAATTTCCTCTTAAAATCAACTGCCGGAAATGTCTATGTATATTTCCTCGTCCGAATAAACATAGCCGAGTCTTTCCCTTGCAGCCTTTTCGGTAATCTGTGATTTGGAACCTTCGGACAAAAGTGTTTTTAGTTCTTCAACCTTAAACTCTTCGGCGGCACGCTGACTTTCAAGTTTCGACAATTCATCACGGCGATTATCAAAATAGTTCCAAAGATTTATAAGTGTTGCAACCATATAAACCGAAACGCCCAAAACAAGCAACCGAAGCAAAATGCTTTTTCTAGCCTTTTTTCTTTTCGCCATTGTCCTCTTCCTCCACTTTCACATTATTTCTTTTAGTATACAACAATCCACCAATACTTTTCAAGAGTTTTTTTAATCTTTTAGCCCCATATTTTATAATTTTAAGGCTTTTTTCGCAAAGGGTGTTCACAAAGTCGGCACACAGGGTAAAAATACGCTCTGAAAACCGCTTTATATGTGCCAACATCCTAAATACAAAAACCATAGGAATATGCAGTAAACGGGAAACGGTTAACCTACAGATGATAAAACCTATAAGTTCTGCCACAAGAACATATCCCCTTATCTCACCCCTGGTTCTGGCAAGAAAAAACATAAAGGTTATAAATGCGCAGACTATCCAAAAAGCAATATCTTCAACAAATACCGCAAACACAGTAGGTTTACCAACCGCCCGATATGCACGGATAATATCATAAAGCATACACAACAGCAAACCCAGTATCAGTGAAAGGCCAAAGGTTTGCAGTTGGTCAATGTTATGTATTTCCCACATATACTATCTGAAAAGACGGGACCAAACGCCGCCCCGTGTTCCGGCATCCGACATATATACAAATGCGTGTATCCTTCCGTTTGCTTCAAAATCCCCTGTATCGGTATTGAAACCCGATATGCGAAGTCCATTCCCTTTAACGGTAGCCTTGCCGAATGCGGTATCTAAAACGATGGTCTCGTCATCAAAAGAAATAACATCCTTAACACCCGAAAGGGTAAGTTTTTTGCGATCCTCTATTATCACACTCTGGTTTACAAAACTGTTCTCTTCCAAAGAAATAACCCCTTCCGTTGCGGCCTTACTGTTCGTTGTAATAAGCCTATCCACTTAAAAATATATGGAAAAAAAGGGGTTGGTATTCTTTTATTCAATTATACGGTAGAGTAGCGCAGCATTTTCTTTATTTACTACCTCACTTACCTGCAAAACCTCTACCCTAACAAGTCGGCTACCGAAGGAAATTTCTATTATATCCCCCGTCTTTACCTCCTGCGATGCACGGGCAACCTTGGAATTAACCGTAACCCTTCCTGCATCACACGCCTCGTTAGCAACGGTACGACGCTTTATAAGCCGCGATACCTTCAGGTATTTATCAAGACGCATATTTTTATCCTTTCTAAAAAAACTCAAGCCGTCCGAACGGACGGCTTTTTACCTGAGTAGAAAAAATTACTTCGCAATAGCATCCTTGAATGCTTTACCAGCTTTGAAAACAGGATTCTTGGAAGCAGGGATCTTGATGGTCTTCTTGGTCTGCGGATTGATACCGGTTCTTGCTGCACGCTCACGTACCTCGAAAGTACCAAAGCCTACGAGTTGAACCTTTTCACCCTTCTTAAGAGCAGCGATTACGGAATCAACAACTGCTGCAACTGCCTTTTCTGCGTCCTTCTTAGTAAGTTCTGCCTTCTCGGCAACTGATGCTACTAATTCTGTTTTGTTCATTTTCAACGAACCTCCAAAATAATAATATAAATACACTTGCTGTGCAAGTTATTTATTTCTTATGTGACTTATATAAGTCTCTATAATATTTGTACCACACTTGAAACAAAAAATCAAGGGTTTTTGGTATATTTTCTCAAAAATCATACAATTTTACAATAAATTTTAAGTTATTTTATACATTTTTACGAATAATATGGAGTTTAAGCATTATTTTTGCTATTTTATCACCCTTGGGCAGTGTTATAACATCATCAACTTCGAATGCATTAAGAATTACAAGAGCGATAAAGTACACAACAACAGCGGCACCTATTGCAAGTAGAGTATTGATCTTCGAATCGTCAAAAAGCGATACACCATATGCCGCTATACCACAAAAAACAGCAGCAATAAAAGGTTTACCGAGTGATTTGAAGAAGTTGGGAACTACACCGGTTGCCCGAATAAGTGTAACTGTATTTGCTACGAATATGAACAAATAGCAAATAACCGTTCCTATAGCGGCACCCTGAATGTTTATCTCGGGAATGGAAACAAAGATAAAGTTAAACACTACCTTTATAGCAGCACCGATAGCAACATTCCTAAGCGATGCAACCTGCTTTCCTACAGCTTGTAACATATTAGTCATCGGAACCGAAATACCTGCAAACACCGCCGCTATACCGTAAATACTAAGCATAGTACCTCCGATTTCCACCGAGGCTTCAGTTTTATAAAGAAGTCCCATTATAGGAGCACCTAGAGCAATAAGTCCTACACCTGAAGGTATTGCAATCAATGCTATAAATTTGAGCATTGATTCTATATTCTTTTTCACAAGCGGCATATTTCGTTGTGTCCAGGAAGTTGCCAATACCGGAAGTGCGCTTACTCCCAGGATGGTTGTAAGGGCGTGTATCAGGTTATAAATAGTGAACGCCTTGCTGCGTATACCGTAAAGGAATGTAGGCAATGCATCATTTGTCAAAGGTTTGCCATCATAAATGGTATTGTATTCTGAAATAGACTCCTCATACATATTACGGATAGTATCAGAGTGTTCACCCATCAAGTTTGAAAGTTGCCATTTTACCATAGAAACATCAACCAATGATGCAATACTGTTTGCCAACGATGAAAGTGCTATGGGAATAGCAATTATGATAAGGGCTTTCGCTGCCGCTCTGCTATTGGAAGGTTCAGGGCTGTTTTGCAGTTCTAACGGGCTTATACCGTCGCCCTTTATTCGGTAATTTAATTCAAGGAACAACGCCGCAAGTACTGCGCCAACAGTAACACCCAGTATGGCGCCTGCCGCCGCATAAGCAACATTATTCCACAGTTTCATCGCTATGAAAGCAAAAAGGTATCCGAGTATCAGTTTACTGAGTGCCTCAATAATATCTGAAATTGCCGTGGGATACATATTACGTAAGCCTTCATAATAACCGCGATATGCCGACATTACGCAGCAAAAAAGAACAGTAGGTGCAATAGCATAAATACTGTAAACGGTTTGTCCCGTTTTATCCGTTGCCCTAACGAAAGGACCGATAAGCAAGAACATTATAACAAGTGCCGCAAATCCCGTTAGCCAGAAAATTTTTCGGGTAATTCTTAAAGACTGCCTTACATCACGGTACCTTGCCTTTGACATATGTTCTGCAACAACACGCGAAACGGCTATGGGAAGACCTGCCATCGCAAGTGAATATATTGGATTAAAAAGATCGTACGCAGAAGAAAAATATCCGAACCCAAGATCACCTATAAGATTTGAAAGCGGTATTTTGAATGCCCCGCCTATAAGTTTTACAAGTACGGTTGAGCAAAGCAGAATAATTGCGCCGTATTCAAAACTCTGCTGTTTTCTTTTGTTTTCAGGCATTATTATCCTCCTCGCAAATTATTTTAAGTCCCGCAAGGAAAACTTCGGCAAGTGTACTGCCTTCATTTTCATTCATATCCCGATAACTTTCTGCCGCATCGTTACCAGCATCATCAGAAATGCGGCGAAGAACAGCAAAGGGGGTAGCGGTCATTTCACAGACCGATGCTATTGCCGCCGTTTCCATATCACAGGAGGTTGCATCAAAGGTTTCCTTCAAAAAGAGCCTGTCCGCCTCATTACAGATAAATCGGTCGCCGCAAACAGCGGTTCCGCCGACAGCATTTACAAAAACCGAGCAGAGTTTGTTTTTCAGTTCATCATCAGCAGTATAGATATACTTTTGTGCCGGTTTTTCACAGGGCTTGTATCCGATTCCCGTGAGGTCAAAATCGTGTTCAAGAAAGCGATCCGGAATAGAGATATCGCCCTTTCTGACACCGCTGATACCGCCCGAAAGGCCATAGTTCAGCAAACATGAACAACCGCTGTTAACAAGGTACATTGCCGCTGCTGCCGCATTTACCTTACCGATTCCGCACAGTATACATATTATTTCACTATTGCCGATATTGAATTTTATCGCCTTGCGACCTATACAGTCGTACTGTATGGGAAAATACTCTTTAACCGCCAGTGTAAAGGGCGTGTACTCATCAAAATCGGCAACAACTATTCCTATCTTTTTATTATTCATAACATTTTATTCCTCGGTGCCGATGTTACTTCCGCAACGACCGCAGAAAGCAGAACTTTTTTCAACGGCTGCACCGCATACAGGGCAAAAACGCTTACTCTTACTGTTGAGTATCTCGGTGTTAAGTCCATCTATCTTTTTCTTTTTTTCGGCAATACTTTCTACAAGTGCCTTCGCTTCTGATGGAATATTATCGCTGTTCTTTATCTGTTCGAACCAAATCTTTCCCAGAGCGCAATAATCCTTATCGCACTTTGATTCAAGGGCGATAACATCTATCTTCTGCTTTTCCACGGTTACGATCTTGCTTGTCTTCTTACAGGCAACATCGAAAACCTCTTTGGTCTTATTTATTGCATTATCTAAAAAATCCATAGCAAATCCTCCAAAAAACTCATACAGTATATTTTACCACAAATACGGTTATTTTACAAGCATCATAATACGGAATGCTTTTTATAAAACTCAACCACCGCTTGTTTACGATTGAGCATATCCTCAAACCGATCGATATATTCATACGGGTATTTATAGTTAAATATCCTTGATATACCGTCCGAATAAGGTTCGCGAAGTTTTGTGACGGCCGATGCACCGCAGGCAAGAATGGTGTGGGTCTCATCCATAATATAGACATTATAAAGACCCTCATAGCCCGATTTGGCATATCCGACATTTTCCAGATTGCCCACCGTTTTACTCTGCCGATACATATAATACGGCAAAATTCCGCTTTGTGTGAATTTTTCTCTTGCAAAGTCGACCATATCAGACGCCAGTTCACCGGCATTCAGTTCGTGTGTGTATCCATCGCCCGTGAGGGTGGAGGCTCTTTTCATCGAAAGGGAATGTACCGTTATGCTTTCCGGATCAAGTTCTAATATACGGTCAACCGTGTTGCAGAAACTTTGCATAGTATCGGTGGGCAATCCTGCAATAAGATCGGTATTGATATTATCAAATCCCAGTTTGCGGGCAAGAGCAAATGCCTCGGTCATTTGAGCGGCGGTATGATTTCTTCCGATATATTTCAGCACATCATCGTTCATCGTTTGCGGATTTATACTTATTCTACCCACACCGCTATCCTTTATTGCAGAAAGTCGGTCGGCGGTTATAGTGTCGGGACGACCCGCTTCTACGGTATACTCCCGCACACCGCTAAGATCAAAACACCGATTAACGGTACCCAAAACCTTTGAAAGTTGCTGAGCAGAAAGCGTTGTAGGCGTTCCACCACCCATATACACCGTTTCAAGTTTCAAACCTGCATCCTTGGCAATTTGTGCCGTGTATTCAAGTTCTTCGCAAAGGAGTTGAACATATCGCGGTATAAGTTCCTTTGCCCTATCCACCGAATGTGAAACAAATGAGCAGTAAGAACAGCGTGTAGGGCAAAACGGCACCGAAAGATAAAGACTGAAGGAACGAGGTGTTGAAAGAGAAATTATTTTTTCCTCACCCTGTGCCGCCTCTTCACAAAGAGAAATCTTATTCTTACCTACCCTTAAGGTATCAAAAAAATACTGCCGTGCCTTTTCTTTGCCCAAAACATCACAGTAATGATTGAAAAGTCTTACCGGTCGTACCCCCGTAAGTATTCCCCAATCGGGTTTATAACCCGTTAGTTCCACCAAATTTTCAAAAAGGAGTATCGCAAGTTTCCGCTCACACAGTTTATCTGTGGCAGAAACCTTCTCCATCAGCGCTGTTTTCTCCGCCCTTTTACCGTCGAGCGAAACCTCACACAAAATGCGCACACCCGTTTGTGTCTCATAAACAGCACATACCGCCGTGCGTACATCTGTTTGTATGCTATTATATTTTTCTATCTTTTCAAACGGCATAAATATTCTTATGAGTTTTTC
>JAZOBW010000203.1:0-2704 GCA_045596185.1 Acutalibacteraceae bacterium
GGTTATCAGGTTTCGGGATATTATGCTGTGACACATCGTTATGGTAACCCAACCGACTTTAAATATTTTGTAGATTATTGTCATCAGCATGACATAGGAATTATCCTTGACTGGGTGCCGGCTCATTTTCCTAAGGATGAATGTGGTCTTTACCATTTTGACGGTAGTCCTTGTTACGAGTATGCCGATACGAGAAAAGGTGAGCATAAAGAATGGGGTACCTGCGTATTTGATTACGGCAGACCAGAGGTTATGAGTTTTCTGATTTCCAGTGCTGTTTATTGGATAGAAGAATTTCACATAGATGGTCTTCGTGTCGACGCTGTTGCTTCTATGCTTTATCTGGACTATGGTCGTCAGGGCGGCGATTGGATTCCCAACACCTATGGCGGAAGAGAAAATCTTGAAGCGGTTGAACTTCTTAAGCAGATAAATATGGCCGCTTTCGATACGGATTCTTCGGTAATGATGATTGCTGAGGAGTCTACCGCTTGGCAACTTGTTACCAAACCTCCTCAGGTGGGCGGTTTGGGCTTCGGTTTTAAGTGGAATATGGGTTGGATGAATGATATGCTTCGCTATATGTCTTTGGATCCGATATACCGCAAGTATAATCACGACTGTATAACTTTTTCATTCTTCTATGCATTCTCTGAAAACTTCTTGTTGCCGATATCACACGACGAGGTTGTTCATGGAAAGTGTTCTATGATAAATAAAATGCCCGGTGAATACGGCGATAAATTCAATAATCTTCGCGCATTTTATGGCTATATGATGGCACATCCCGGCAAAAAATTGCTCTTTATGGGGCAGGAGTTTGCACAGTTTATCGAGTGGGATTACAAAAAAGAACTGGATTGGTTCCTGCTTGATTACGAGGCTCACGAACGAATGCATCAATTTGTTCGCGATTTGAATAAATTTTATCTCAAGCACAATATGCTTTGGGAAATTGATTATTCTTGGGAAGGTTTTTCCTGGATATCAAACGATGATAATGCACAAAGCGTTATTTCTTTCCGTAGAATCGATAAAGAAGGTAATGAACTTATCTGTGTTTGCAACTTTGTTCCCGTTGCACGTAGCGGTTACCGAATCGGTGTGCCCAGAAAGGGAAGTTACCGTCAGCTTTTCTCAACAGATATGGAAAAATACGGCGGTTCTACCAAGGAACTTGTATCTGTTAAAAGTGAAGCGGTAGGTATGCACGGATATGATAATTCTATCGAGATTGATATTGCGGCGATGTCGGTAACATATTACCGTGTCCCGGCAAAACGCAAAAATGCAAAATCAAAAGAATAATCAAGGCTGTATATAAATAATATTATATATTGAGTTTAGGAAAACAAAAAAACGGGAGATGTTTTTGTGTATAAAAAGAAATGTGTAGCAATGCTTCTTGCAGGAGGTCAGGGCAGTCGTTTAGGTGTTCTGACTGGAAAAATTGCAAAACCGGCTGTTCCGTATGGCGGTAAGTACAGAATTATCGACTTTCCGCTTTCAAACTGCGTTAATTCCGGTATTGATACTGTCGGTATTCTGACACAGTACAAACCGCTTGAATTAAACGACTATGTCGGTTCGGGAAAACCGTGGGATCTTGATAGACAGAGCGGCGGTGTTCACATTCTGCCCCCATATCAGGGACAGAAGGGCGGAGACTGGTATAAAGGCACTGCTAACGCCATTTATCAGAATCTCGGTTTTATCGAGCGTTACGACCCCGAGTATGTTCTTATCCTTTCGGGTGACCATATTTACAAGATGGATTACTCCAAAATGATAAATGAGCACAAGGTAAGCGGCAGTGCTTGTACTATTGCGGTTTTAGAGGTTGAACCCGAGGAGGCATCCCGTTTCGGTATTATGAACACTAATCCCGATGGCACTATCTATGAATTTGAAGAAAAGCCGAAGAACCCCAAGAGCAATCTTGCTTCTATGGGTATTTATGTCTTTTCTTGGGATAAACTCAAGAAGTATCTCACGGAAGATGAAAATAATCCCGAGTCTTCCAATGACTTCGGTAAAGATATCATTCCTGCGATGCTCGCCTGTAACGAAAAACTTATGGTATACCGTTTCGGCGATTATTGGAAGGATGTGGGAACCGTTGATTCTCTTTGGGAAGCGAATCTTGACCTTCTTAATCCCAGAATAGATTTGAATCTTTCTGATCCGGGTTGGAAGATTTATTCCCGTACCAATAGTTTACCGCCGCAGTATGTATCTGCAAATGCAAATGTTGAGCATTCTTTGCTTACTGATGGTTGCGATGTTTCTGGCAAACTTGATTATTCGATTCTTTTTGAAAATGTAACTGTTGAGGATGGTGCCGTGGTTGAGTATTCTCTTGTTATGCCCGGTGCAGTCATCAAAAAGGGTGCTTGCGTAAGGTATTCGATTATTGCGGAGAATGTAGTTGTCGGCGAGAATTCCGTGATTGGTCAGGATCCGACAGATGTAGACCCGGAAAATTGGGGAATAACAGTAATCGGAGCAGGAATAACCATAGGAAATAATGCCAAGGTCGGCGCAAAACAAATGATTACGGAAAATGTTGAGGAGGGCGAAGAAATATGAGAGCATCGGCGGTTGCAGGAATAATTTTTGCAAATTCTCATGATGAAGCGCTGAATAAACTTACATCGGTGCGTTCAATGGCATCTGTGCCCTTCGGCGGCAGATACCGTCTTAT
>JAZOBW010000204.1:0-3414 GCA_045596185.1 Acutalibacteraceae bacterium
GTTTTTTATGCTTTTATATCTTGTACAAATTCCAAATTTATGGTAAAATAAATATTAAATTAAAGGAGTGTGAATATGGGTATCTGCGTGTGCGTGACCTCCGGAAAAGGCGGAACAGGCAAATCCACCGTTTCATCGGCACTTGCTTTTGCATTTTCCGATATGCAAAAACGGGTTTTGCTTATCGATCTGGACGAAGGTCTGCGCTGTCTTGATTTGATGCTGGGTGTAGATGCATCGATAGTGTTCGACCTTTCCGACGTACTGTCGGGCGGTGATTTTTCAAATTCCACCTACTCTATCCCCAACACCAATATCACCCTTATTCCCGCACCCAGAAATATAAACTCCATAGTTCCCGATGCATTCGGTCAACTGATTAAAAAAACTGTTGATATATACGATGTTGTTATTCTGGACTTTCCGGCAGGTGTAGATTTCACCCTGCTTGAAGCAGTCGGAAACAATGCGCTTACCGTTGCAGTATGCAATCCGGACCCGATATCGGTACGCGATGCTGCACAGGTTTGCAGCAACCTGCCTTCATCGGCTAACGAACCAAGGCTTGTTATCAACCGTTTTGATAAGGAATTTATCAAAAAAGGTATCTACAGCAACATTGACGATATTATCGATATGTCCGGCATAAGGCTATTGGGAATAATTCCGTTCGACAGGGAACTTATGCTGTTATCTGTAAACCACAAACTAAAAAGGAAGGGCAGGGCGCTTTCTGCAGCAGGTAGGATTGCGTCGCGACTTTGCGGCAATGAAGTCCGTCTGCCCAACCCCGAAAAGATATAAAAAGGAGAAACTTATGACTATCGCACTAATTGCACACGATGCCAAAAAAGAACTTATGGTTCAGTTCTGTATTGCCTACTGCGGAATCTTAAGCCGCCACGGTCTTATAGCAACCGGCGCTACCGGAAAAACTGTTTCCGAAGCAACCGGTCTTGAGATAGTGCGCTTCTTAGGTGGAAAGCAGGGCGGTTTTCAACAGATCGCCTCCCGTATAGGTTGTAACGAAATTGACCTTTTATTATTATTCCGTGACCCAATCAATCCCAAGCCAAACGAGCCTGATGAACGTTCGTTGCTACGTCTTTGCGATGTTCACAATATTCCCGTTGCCACAAACATTGCTACTGCAGAGGCACTTATTCACAGCCTTGAGCGCGGCGATCTTGACTGGCGCGAAATTGTAAAAAAGTCATAAGCAGTGAAGGATTATCCGAACCCACCTAAAACGGCATAATTTTGGCGTTTTTTTGGATTATTGGCGTCGGCAGGCGCCAGCCTTACCGACTTCACTGCGCCAAAAATCACTCAAAATTCTACTCTTTTTAGGTCATAGAATTTATTGTAGGTGTTTTTTACATCGGCAAGGCACAAAACGCAGCAAATCCTGACGGATTTGTGAGTATTTTAACACAGCAGATGGGGAAGTCCGCCCAAATAAATCGGGTTTGAATACTCCTTCACTGCTTAATCTTTGGAGTTTTAATATGGCAGAAATTAACCGCGCCGTTAAAGGCACAAATGATACCCTCCCTGCAGACAGTTATCGTTTGCAGTTTGTAGAAAATAAGATGCTTGAAACTGCATCTCTCTACGGTTTCAGAGAGATTCGCGTTCCCGTTTTCGAGCATACCGAAGTTTTTTCCCGAAGTGTCGGTGATACTACCGATGTTGTTCAAAAAGAAATGTACACCTTTGAAGACAAGGGCGGCCGTTCTATAACACTGCGCCCTGAACTTACTGCAGGTGTTGTAAGAAGCGTTATTGAAAAGGGTCTTATCTACGGTTCTCTACCCGTTAAGGTCTGTTACATCGGCGGTTGCTACCGCTATGAAAAACCGCAGGCAGGAAGGCTTCGTGAATTCCATCAGTTCGGCGTTGAATGTTTTGGTGCCGCATCCCCTGCCGCCGATGCTGAGGTCATATCACTTGCACGGCAGGTATTGACCGAAGTTGGCGTTAAGAAAATTTCGCTTGAAATAAATTCGATTGGTTGCCCCGAATGCAGAAAGGCATATCACAACGCACTTAAGGAATATTTTTCCTCCCGTGCGGCAGAACTGTGTGCCACCTGCAACGAACGGCTTGATCGAAATCCCATGCGTATACTTGACTGCAAATCCCCGATATGTAAAGAGATTGCAGCCGATGCGCCTGTTATTATCAACTATCTGTGCGACAACTGCCGTGAACATTTCGAGCAGGTAAAGGCACATCTTACCGCAGCGGGTATCGAATATACCGTAAATCCGCACATCGTGCGTGGTCTTGACTACTATACAAGAACCGTTTTTGAATTTGTATCGGGTGATATAGGTGCGCAGTCCACCGTTTGCGGCGGAGGTCGTTACGACGGTCTTGTTACCCAAATGGGCGGCAATCCCACACCCGCTTTAGGGTTTGCAATGGGTATTGAAAGACTGATGCTTGTGCTTGAGAACACCGGTGCCGAATTCCCCGAACCCAAGGTTTGTGATATATATATTGCCGCAATGGGCGATGCTGCAGCCGTTAAGGCCACCCAACTGTGCACTGCACTTCGTGCAGACGGGTTTGAAGCCCTTTGCGATATCTGTTCAAGGGGTTTAAAAGCACAGATGAAGTATGCAGACAAGGTCGGTGCCTTGTACACGCTGGTTCTTGGTGATAACGAACTTGAAAGTGGCAAAGCACAACTCAAAGAGATGGCCACCGGCAATCTTACCGAAATTGAAATTTCGAATATTTGTGATGCACTGGGCGAGGCTAAACATTCGGCAGCCCTTCAAAGTCTTACCGACGCTATTGTATAAAATTTCAAGGTGGGTCATATCCCATTGTTTTAAGAGGTGTTTACTCCGTGAAACTTGACAGAATGAACGGAATGAAGCGTACCGATTACTGCGGAACGCTGACAAAAGAAAATATCGGACAAACCGTTGTGGTATGTGGCTGGGTACAGCGTCAACGCGATCTTGGCGGTCTTATATTTGTTGACCTTCGTGACAGAACTGGTATCGTTCAACTTGCTTTCGGCGATGAAACCGACCGCGAGGTTTTTGAAAAAGCCGCAAATCTGCACAGTGAATATGTTGTTATGGCACAGGGCAGCGTTCGTATGCGCTCATCAATAAACCCCGATATTCCAACAGGCGATATTGAGATCGAGGTTACAACCCTGAAGGTGTTGGGTGAATCACTCACTCCGCCCTTTGAAATTTTGCCCGACTGTGCTTCAAATGAAGAACTAAGGCTTAAATATCGCTATCTCGACCTGCGCCGCGCTCCGTTACAGCATAATATTCTTATGCGCCATAAAATAGTCAAGGCAAGTCGTGACTATTTTGATGATATGGGATTCATAGAGATAGAAACACCCACCCTTATTAAATCCACACCCGAAGGTGCAAGAGA
>JAZOBW010000205.1:0-13243 GCA_045596185.1 Acutalibacteraceae bacterium
ATCAAGATGTATTCCGTCTACATCGTAGTTGAGTGCTATTTCCCGTATACCGTCGATTATAAGTCGCCGCACACTGTCGGATGAAGGATTTAACCATATACCGTTGTACACACATACATCCGAATCGTTATCGTCATCGGAATCGTTCAGTATCTTATATGCTACACTATCGCTGTCGAGCGCTGAAACATCACTGTCGCTCTGCTTTATGCGGTATGGATTTATCCAGGCATGAATCCTTATACCCCTGCTTTTGCACACTTCTACCGCAGTTTTAAGAACATCCCTGCCCGAAGCGGTCGGACGCATAGGAAAATACTGCGATTTATAAAGGGCATCACCGAAGGCTCTTACATGAAAAAACACATCGGTTATACCTAAAGTTGTACATTTATCAAGAGCCGTTTCAAAGGCGGATTGGAAATCAGAAGAGGATAACATAGAATCTATTTCGCTGTAAGAAAACCATACGCCCTTTACATATTTTTCATCGGTTTGCGGTGAAGATGTTGTGTTCTGTCCGTTGCAACCGCAAAGGAATATAAAAACCGTTACCAGCACAAAACAGAGTATTTTTTTCATTTCAGCACACCCTTGTGTCGTAATAAAATACGGTATCCGCAATAGTAAACCTGCCGGTGCCCTCGATGGTCATCGATACACGACCAAATCCGTTAAGATGGGCAGAAAGTTTTACCGTATCAAGTGTTTTAGGCAACCGCAACTGCCGTGTTACGGTCTTTTGGTCTCCCCTCAAGGTAAGTTTAATACTGTTATCCGAAGAGGCGCAGAGACACAAAAACCGCAGGTCCTTAAAGCGCTCTTCACAACCAAAGTCCATCCTTCCCGTAGTCAGTCGACTTTTTATGGGGCACTCCTTTTTTTCGACAGTATTTTCATCATTATACACCATAACGATGTCCTTGTCACCATCGAAACATACCGAATAAAATAATCGCATATCTTTTGTTTGACAAATAGCCGCTATACCCTTCGATATACTGTGAGCGGTTGTAATATACATATCATCAGGCATCTCCCAAAGGTACCAGGCAAGTGCCCGATTTACATCCTGCTCATCAAGATATGTTGCCGAAAATCCGAATGCCTTAACACGGTAATCCATAACAAACACGGTTCTGTCAACAAAGAGCAGATACTTTCCCTGATGTTCGGTTGCAAAGGCTTTTTTTAACGTTTTTTTGCTAAACTGTCGCAACCTTTTTTGAATGGGCAGGGATATTTCGTATACATTGTTTTCTTTGCCGTATGCGGTGGTGGCAAGCGCATAAACGGTGCCGTTGCTGTTAAGCCAGACTAAACGGTTACCGCAAAGGCGCAGTGTTCGCGGACAATCACACCCTACCGCAGTATGTATGCTTGATATGGAAACATTATCAGAACGATAAAATTCTATACCTTCACCAACGAATAATTCTTTTCTGGAATACAGATTTCCTTCCGAAAGATTTATACGGCATATCTCATCCGTTTTGAAGGCGACAAGTTTATTGTTCTGCACACCTATCGCATTTACGGGGCTGGAGTCGCCGATAACAGCCACCGAGCCGGTAGGAAAATACAGCGGATTTGAAGATCTTGCCGAATACACTTCGTTAGGTGCTGTTTGATTTCCGCAAATATATATACGGGAATTATATGCAAATGATGACTGCGAACCGATAATCTTTGCGATATTTTCTTTTACTTCCTTTCTGGCCGAAAATTTGATGTTATTGGCATTATAGTAAACCATCTTAGGAATTGCATATTCCAATCCGTCTACAGTGAAAGAAACTATCCCGGTTTTACGGTTACAGGTCATAACTATGTCCTGACCGTAAAACCGTGTTGTGCCACTGCTTTCTTCGGGCATTATATTCCACTCTATATAATCTCCCGGTGAACGATATACGCGCGCCGTTATCTTTGAATCGTCCAGTTCCAAAACAGGAAGTTGGAACGATGCGGATATGCCGTCGCTTGTGTAATATGCTCTGAAATCACCGGTAAGCATATTGGGGTCTTCAAATGCCATCGGTGTACCTGTGTATGGGTTATCGGCTTCTTCATATCGCATTCCCCTACCGTTTATATAGATTATCGGTGAATAAAAGTCACCTTTCCAAAGTCTTATCCATTTGGTTCTATCGGTAGAAAGTTCGTACACGGCATAATCCTTATCCAAACCATAGTTATCTATACGCATAAACGCATATACGCCGCAACCGAACTTTGCCTTGCCAACTATAAAAAAGACATTATCTGCCACATAGAAATTATAACGATCCAAACGGTAGTTCATCATAGTTCCTGCGTTGGTAAAATTGCCGTTTTTATCAACAAAATACACATTTACATATTGCGATGTTTCACTACCCGATATATGCATCATATACGCTATGCGATAGGTTTCTGCACCGAATGTAACAAGTGTATCGGTAACAATGGGTGATTGTGTCATATCACTGCTGCCTTCATATTCAGCAAAAAATCTTTCGTCTGCAGCCGCCCCTTGTCTTGAGGTTAAAACGCCGTTTTGCATCCACAGATTTTCACATTCCCCAAGTTTATCCTCCGAAAGGACTACGGGGTCGGCATTAAGGTCTATACCGCCGGAAAAGGTTTTCAAGCAGTATTTCTTGTACTTATCTGCTTTATAGGAAGAATATTTCACACTTCCACCCCCGTAACGGGAAGGCGATCGGCAATCTTAGAAGTATCAGCCTTTACCGATGCCCTTTTTGCATTGTAAAGTTCGCTTAACAGTTGGTTCTGTCTTGCCAGACCAATGCTCATAGAAAGCATCATACCCACACCATAGGGCATTGCAGAAAGTGCCTTATCGCAGATTGTAACCTCTTCAAAAAGATTTTTCTTAGGCGGCATACCGCTAAGGTCAAAGCCTATCTGATTTACCGCGTCAAGAGCAAGTGGAAGTATGGCGGTGCCAGCGGTTATCTCGCCGCTGTTATCGCCCATACCCATAAGCAACATAGACTTTTCATAGATGTCATACCCTGTCATTTTTTCCATCCTCCCCACACTCGGAAATAAGACCGTCCACATCGGGAATTATACCGATGGGCAACCTTTTCAAATACTGCCGCCTGGTTATTATTCCGTTTTCAAAAAGAGATTTCAACATAGCGATACTTTCTGCTACACTGTATTCACTGTCGGGTCCGGCATCGATACCGGCGATAAGGTAAAGATCCTTATAACGGGAAGCATCAAACGGCAGATACCACATACCGTTTTCGTCCTTTATACACAGTTTCCTGCTGCCGTAATATGTAAACCAAAAATCTGCCCAGATACGGGACAGTTCCTCTACAAAAGCATAATAGCGTTGGCGAACAAGCCGCATCGGCATAGTTGCGGCATCGCGCACAGCGGCAAGTGCAGTGGCATTATCAGGATTGCTGTCACCCAAAGCAACGGTGTTGGCACCGCTTTGGGACAGGGTATTATCGATGAGATTGTTTATATTTTCGCCAAAATCGGTACAAAAATCGGGCGGAGTTATATACTTTATTGCACCGGAAACATCTTCATTTGTTCCGTATATACGGATTATCTGTCCGGGATCGTTACTTACCTCCGAAGTAACGGTATCGCCGTTAACCACCATAAGCGGCATACCCATTGTCATCGCCGCCCACACATTTGCCGTTATCATTCGGTTTATAGCTATCTGATTTGGAATAAGATAGGTTATTTCACTCTCGCCGTATATCATATTACGGCGCTCATCCCAGCGGAAAAGCGCCAACGGATACATACGCAGTCCCGTATTGAAAGCGTTACGTATAATCGCATTTTCGGTTACCTTTATACAGTGCACCGATACCTCTCCGTTATCTTTATACTCCTTATAAAGTTTAGTAAGAACAAGTATTTTTCCGTTGGCATCAGGTTTGCCAATATCGCCGTATATACCGTATGACTTTGCCTCACGGTAAACGGCATTGATATCCCTGAGACTTGCAAGAATAATATACGGCTGAGACTGAACACTTTCCAGATACGGGTCGGCGAAGTATACATTTTCAATATCCAGTACCTCGCTGCAAATATCGCCCGTAACGGTTTTCTTTCCAAAGCCGTCGGTAGCTGTATGTACAGCAGGGTCCCAGTAGGTGTATATAACGCCGCTACCGCTGATGTATGCCTTTCTAAGCGCTTTATGGCATAGCATATCCAAACCAACCCGTTCTGCCGTTACATCACGGTAACTGCCAAGTGCCGAAAGCACGGCGTTTATCTCGGCAGTGTCGGGTCTACCCTCAAAACAAAAATCGGGGTCGGTGGCAATTTTCTCTTTATACGAACGTATACTGCTCTGAGATGCTCCCGTTTCGGGTATGCCGTCGGCAGAAAACCTTACCGAAACGGGGCCTGACAAAACCTGCGACATTTTATATTCGCCTATTCTTTTTATGATATTGTGTCGCACCAACGGTCGGTCGTTACCGCACTTTGCACCGTGCCACTGGTCACCTATAAAAAAGCGTTCATTTATGCGATTCTGTTCATAAAGCCCCTTGGTGCCAAGCGATGTTTTGAACTGTACGCCGTCGTTATACTCCGAAAAAATTTCCTTCGGCGTTTTCTTCATTTACAGCCTCCTCCTTTCAAGAGTACGGGCGGTTTGACCGCCCGTACAGAATAATACTTAAGCCGACTGAACGGTTACTGTTGCAACCTTGGAATCGGTTGCAGCCATAGAGTCTACCGTGATTCGTACAAAGTAGTAGTATGTACCTGCAGTAAGTGCAGTGTCAAGTTTCATAGAAGCCGCATTTGCGCCGGCAATCTTCACGGCGCCGTTGCCGTTTTCATCCTCGCAGGAATACCACTGATAACCGAGTGTACCCTCAGAAGTTGCTGTTACGGAAAGTGAACCGCTTACCGAACCTTCGGTAACCGATACATTCTTAGGCTGTGTGCTTACGGTAACAGCAGGTGAGATCCATGCCCAAACCGCATCAAGACCGCTCTTTTCAACAAATACATCGTAATAGATACGATAGTCGAACTTGTAAGCATCGGCATCAATGTTCTGTTCGGGAGTAAAAATTCGCATCTGCTCGGTCTTCTTTACAAGATGAGCACCACGCTTGGGACAAACGAGCATATATACCTCACGGGCATTTTCACCTACGGTAAAGCCACCTGCCGCAGTGTTGTTAAAGACATAACTTGTCTTCATTCTTTCGGGGACAACGGGAATAAGCGCAACACCGTTGATGCTCTTAACGGTAAGATTTACATCGCCCTGTCTGAACTCGCTTACTGTTATCATCTTGGAGATTTCAGCAGAGTTCTGGAGTGCTGCATAAATACCGCTGTCAACAAAAGCAACAAGTTCCTCGTCGTAACCGACGGTGGACTGTACATTGTTGATGAGTTCGCAAAGGGCAGCATAAGGCTGTGCTACATCACCCTCAACAAGATTTGCTCTTGTTGCAGCAAGACCTGCAAGTTTAGAAATTACATAGGCATCACATTCGGGTACTACCTTGGTGCGTACATATTCGCCCAGTATCTTTCCTGCAAGACTTGCGATACCGCTCTCATCCATATCCTCACGGTCGATCTGCAAGGAACGGGCGCGGTCCATAGACATTGTATAGGAGGTATTGCTTACGGTGATGGCACCGCGTGAAAAACCGGTGTCACGGTCGTAATCAGCAAGTCCCTGAAAATCAATATCAGGGATTATTACCGTCTTTGCCCCTACGAACTTGGTTGCGAGTGCATTGTCGGCAAAAAAGCCGGTAGCACTCTTCTGTTCAAATACTCTGTCAAGTTCCTCAGAGTACTTTACTGCGTTTTCGATAGAATTGATTGACATATTTTTTTATCTCCTTTATTTTTAATTATCTGCTCCAAAGAGCCTTGATGAATTCGCGGCTTGTCGGGTCGTAATCGCCGCTTTCGGCGTTGCGTTGAGAACCGATGCTTGAATCTTTGGCACGGCGATCGTTTTGTGCCGAATTTTCCTTTGCACGGTACAACTGTGCCAGATGGCGAAGATACTCGTCAAGCAGTGCGCTTCCTTTAAGCCTTGATGCCTCTACCACCGTTTCGGGCAGTTGGGATATCTCAGTTATTTCGGGAAAATACTCGCTGATTTCCCGAATATCTGCCCTTTCGATACCTGCCGCAGCACTTTCAAGTTTGAATATGCGCTCGGCCAGTTCGCGGTTACCGCCGCAACCTTCGGTAAGTTCTTCTATACGGCGGTCGGTCATATCCTTCTCTATACCGCTTATAAACTCACCTACACTGCAGTCCTTATGTGCCGCCAGATCCCTGATTCGCTGATAATCAGCAGCAGCCATATCATATTTACGGGCCTTGTCCCGCAGTTCTTCCAGCACATTTGCCTCAATTTCCTGAGTGTCGATATTCTCGACATTTTCAGTGTTTTCCATAGTCTCTCCTTTCCCGACAGCCATCAGTTTTGTTCGCTGCCGTCATAACTTAAAAAATTCCGGTATTCTTCGTTAAGTTTGCGAAGTGTATCGCTGTTTTTGCCAACCTTTGCCCGTTGCGGCGCAGTCTTCGGTCTGTGACCGTCGAACAGACCCAACAAAAAGCCGATTATAAAAGCAGATACACTGCAGATAACTGCCATTGAAATACTCATCCGTTCCAACCTCCGTTCAGGTCGCCGCTGCTTATCCCCGACCAATCCTTATCAGACCGTGTTCGGGGCGCATACGGGCGAAAAAATTTTACATCTTCGAAGGCGTAGCGCAACGCATCACACAGATGGTTGTTGCTGTCCTTCGGCATTACAAGTCCGTTTTCTCTGGTGCGCTCATCATACACATAACACGACAGTTCGGCTATTGTGTTAACACACCGCGGATCCACGAATATCTCATACTCACTGATTTTTGCTATACCGTTAAGTATGCTGTCCCGACCCTTGACCGACGGCATTATCCTCGGTATACCAAGGCGTTTCAGATCGTCGTTTGACTTGGGCTCGGCACAATCGGCACGAATTCTTTCCTTTGCAAAACCGCGTTTTTTTATCTCCTCGGCGATATCGCAGTTAAGCATCTTTCGGCGGTAGAATTCATCAAATATATAAATACACCGCCTGACGGGATTTGCCTTGAAGGCAATAAAAGCAGTAGGATCGTTGGTGTAACCGTAATCCAGACCGAAAAAGTTTTTCCAGTTGTTCTCCTCGTTTTTGGGGATATCGGGTATCCCCACCGTCCAGTTTTCATATACCAGCCCCTGTGCTACACCCCACTCGCCCAGACCTGCAACGGCGTATTTGCGTTTGTTGGTCTGCTTCATACGCTCAAATACCCCACGGTCGGTTTCATCCAGAAACTCGTTTATGAGATAGTTGGTTGAAAAGGTTGCAGTGTCGACCGAAGGCGTATCAAAAAAACGTTTTTTCAGCCAATGGGTGTCGCTCCAGGGGTTGAAGGTAAGGGTAGTCTGTTTGAAAAGCGAGTCAGGCAACACACCCCTTGGCACCGACAGATCAAGTTTGTCGAATGCCGCCTCCTCGCCTATTTCAAATGCCTCCTCCACCCAGACAAAGTTAAGATACCCCTTTGGTACGGTAATTGACGCCAGTTTGAGGACATCGTCAAATCCGCGGAAGAATATCTTCTGTCCGGTGGGCTTAAAGGTCATCTCCAGCGGAGATACTGTATTGTTCCACAGATGTGACACCCCCAGTTTTTCCTGTGCCCATTTAAGTTGAGCAAAGGTGCTGTCCCGATGGGTGTTCATCACCTGCCGCACCACCAGAAGATTGGAGCCCTCATATTTCATAAGCCGGTATATAAAATTGAGTGCCGTAGTTGCGCTCTTTTTAGAGCCTTTTCCTCCTTTGAGTACACGATATCTTTTCCTGCAGTTCCAGTACTCGTCGTATCCGCCGCCTACGACCTGCGCCAGATCAACCTGTGATGTTGTCAATTATCGTGACCGCCCCGCTTTCCTGAAGTTGAGACTGTGTACCGAGGATACCTCTCAACTCCTTTATTGCGGAAAGGTCGCCTGCTGCTGCCTTCTTGTAAAGCGCTATCATAACTGCCGTTTTTCTTTTCGGGCTTTTCAGTTTGAAGCCCTCGTCTTTAAGCGACTGTGCCTCTGCATCCGATAACCTTTCGTTAAGAAGTAGTTTGAGAACATCTGCAAATTCGTTTTCGTTTTTTTCCATTTGCCGTTTTCCCTCCCGTCGCTTATACTTTACTACAAAAATTTGCGACATTCACCGACTTGAATTCTGTATGCAAATGTTGTATAATACTGTTGTCTTATTCTTCAGGAGGCGAATTTTATGCAAAATTACAGATTCAACGCCAAAATATTACTACATATAACTAATCTGTTCATGGTAATTCTTTTTGTTATGACATTTACTCTACCGTTTCTGGTAACATGGTATGTGGAAACTATGGGCCGCTCACCCGACCTTGCAACCGTTGTTATGGTCACCTGCTATCCCTGCGTTCCCCTGGGTTTTATAACACTGCTTTCTATGCGAAGACTGCTTAAAAGCCTTTCAAAGGGTGAACCGCGCGACCCTGCAAACCTTTCCCACCTCAATAAAATATCTCTTTGCTGCCTTATAGCAGGATTAGTAATGTTTGTTGCGGGATTTTTTTATATGCCATTCTTCATCGCAGGTGCCGCAGCGATAACCTGTTCACTTTTTGCTGCCGCTATGCGTAATATGTTAGCAGCATTTGATGTATGCAAGGCAGACAGTACAACAGAAACACAAGATGCTTCAGAAGGGGAGACTCAACAATGAAAACAATTATTTCGGTTATAGGCAAGGATACCGTTGGTATCATTTCAAAGATAAGTGCCGTTTGCGCACAGTATAATGTAAACATCATCGATATTACACAGTCGGTTCTTCAGGATATGTTCGTTATGGTTATGCTTACCGAAATTTCCGAACTTTCCTGTCCTTTCGGCAAGTTTTCGGAAACTATGAGTAACCTCGGAAAGGATATCGGTCTTGATATCCGCGTTATGCACGAGGATATATTCAACTCTATGCACAGAATTTAACAGAAAGAAAGGCTATTTTAGATGCTTAATCTTAACGACATAATGGAAACGGTTACGATGATAAGTCAGGAAAATCTTGACATTCGTACCATAACAATGGGTATTTCCCTGCTCGACTGCGCCGATTCCGATATCGACCGTTCCTGCGAAAAAATCTACGAAAAAATAACCCGTCTTGCAGGTAATCTTGTCAAGACAGGCTGTGATATTGAAAGTGAATACGGTATCCCAATAATAAACAAGCGTGTATCGGTAACACCTATCGCTATGTTGGTTGCCGCTTCAGGCGGTGACCCTGTAAAGTATGCAAAAACACTGCAGCGTGCCGCCGATACCATCGGTGTAAACTTCATCGGTGGATATTCGGCCCTTGTGCACAAGGGCTTTGCCGCAGGTGATGTAGAACTTATCCGCTCCATTCCAGAAGCACTCAGCGTTACCGATAATATATGCTCTTCGGTAAATATCGGCTCAACAAAATCCGGTATAAATATGGACGCTGTTAAACTTATGGGTAGTATAGTAAAGCGTTCAGCAGAACTAACGGCAGATAAAAACTGTATAGGACCGGCAAAACTCGTTGTATTCTGCAACGCCCCCGAAGATAATCCCTTTATGGCAGGTGCCTTACACGGTGTAGGCGAACCCGACTGCGTAATCCATGTCGGCGTTTCGGGACCGGGAGTTGTACATTCAGCACTGAAGCGCTGCCCCGATGGCGACCTTGGCGCCGTAGCCGAAACCATAAAACGCACCGCCTTCAAGATAACCCGTATGGGTCAACTGGTAGGTACAGAGGCATCGCGCAGACTGGGCGTTCCGTTCGGCATTGTAGACCTTTCCCTTGCACCCACACCCGCCGTTGGTGACTCGGTTGCAAGAATCCTTGAAGAGATGGGCCTCGGTTGCTGCGGAATCCACGGCACCACCGCAGCCCTTGCCCTGCTTAACGATGCCGTTAAAAAGGGCGGCGTTATGGCGTCCTCCTCTGTTGGTGGACTTTCGGGCGCATTTATCCCGGTATCGGAAGATGCGGGTATGATAGAGGCCGCAAGAACAGGCCACCTTTCCCTGCAGAAACTTGAGGCTATGACCGCTGTATGCTCGGTAGGTCTCGATATGATAGTTGTCCCCGGCGACACCCCCGAGGAGGTTATCTCGGCCGTAATAGCCGACGAGGCCGCAATCGGTATGGTAAACTCTAAAACTACCGCTGTCCGCCTTATTCCTGCCATCGGCAAAAAAGAGGGCGATGAACTCAACTTCGGCGGTCTTTTGGGTTCAGGCCCCGTTATGCCTATTGACATATCCAAAAGTCCCAAAAAATTCATCGACCGCGCCGGCAGAATACCTGCTCCGCTACAGAGCCTGAAAAACTAAAAAAATACCGTGGATTGAATCCACGGTATTTTTATGCTTTTCTTTTATTCCTTTTCGCCTATCTTTTCGATACCCACACCTCTGGGAGGTTGCGGCGCCGAAAATGCAATCTGTGTTTCGGTGTGGCCAAACACATTCAATTCACCGATAAATGTATCGAGCGCCTCTGTGCTTTCAAAAGCCACCTTTATCAGTTGCGAATACCTTCCTGTAACACAGTTGCATTCAAGCACATTCGGGTGTGAACATATAAATGGATAAAAAGAGGGCTTCTGTTTGGGGTCCAAATCAAGATTTATAAAGGCCGTTATCGGCAACCCCACCTTTTTAAGGTCAAGTTGTGCCGAATATGAGGTAATTATTCCCTCACGTTCAAGGCGTTCTATTCTTGCCGCAGTCGCAGGAGACGACAGATACACCTGCTCTGCAAGACTTTTGAGCGGCATTCTTGCGTTTTCCTGTAAAAGCGATATCAGTTTCAGATCCACGGCGTCCGTAATAACCACTCCTCTTGTTTTCTTGTATTCATAATAAACCAAACCAACAGCAAAGTCAAGAAAGAGGATTTTACTTGTAAAATCCTCCCCGGTATGTTATCATTTATTTTGCAACAATATCTAGAAAGGGTGATTTTGTGGAAGAAAAGAGATTCAACAGTTGTTGTTTTACGGGATACCGCCCACAAAAATTCCCCTTTTCGCTCAGCCAAAACAATCCGATGCTTGATGAACTTATCCATTCGCTCGAGGTTTGTGTATATAAACTTATCAGATTAGGTTGTAAAACCTTTTACAGCGGAATGGCTATGGGCTTTGATATTCTCGCCGCCGAGGCGGTGCTGAAACTAAAAAACCATTTTCCCGATATTCTCCTTGTTTGCGCACTGCCCTACCCCAACCAATCACGCAACTACAGCGAAGACTGGGCTATGCGTTATGATAGAATACTCTCTGAATGTGACAGCATAATAACCGTGTCCGATGTATATAGCGCAAGCTGTTTTCAAATAAGGAATATTTATATGGTAGACCGCTGCGACGCTGTGCTCACTTGGTACGACGGTAAAACCGGCGGCACCCGAAACACACTTGTTTACGCAAAAAAGCACGGCAAAACACTGATCAACATAAACCAAGAGCAAGAAAACATTTAACAAAATAAAAAAATCTATATTTAGTTATAAAAAACACTTGCATTATCATATAAATTAGTGTATAATAATTCTACCGAAAGAAAAACCAAATATCGCGGAGTGGAGCAGCTGGTAGCTCGTCGGGCTCATAACCCGAAGGTCGTAGGTTCAAGTCCTGCCTCCGCAACCAAAACAGATACCGCTGTTGATACAATCGTGTCGACAGCGGTATCGTTATTTTACTGTTAAAAACATAGACAGAATAAGCACTTATAAAAACAAGCGTTGCATTTTGGGAGTATTCCGCCCATCCTGCAACGCTTTTTCATTGTTTTTATTGCCCCACCCCGGGACTTGACCCAACATTTATACCGACCTATCGTTAAACAACTGCTATTCGTTAAACGGCTGAATCAGTCCCATTCGCAAATAAAGTTACGGTTATCTGAGACAGTACCTTGCCCAAAGTTTCCATCATTCCATGTTCCATCGCTATATTTCCAATAAAACATTGCAAAATCTTCGTTGGAACGTTCGCTGTTCGGTTCGTTTTTGTGCCAATTAGTATAAGAAGAATTATCTCCACTCCAATACCAATTGCCTTCCTCTTGGTTGTCCGAATATCCAAAATATGCGTTTTTATTGCCACTTGAAATGACGTAAGAGAATAATGCATCGTTTTCTTCTTTTGAAGAAATCACTGCTAAGTGCCCTCCAAGATTTTCGCAGTATTCTTTAGCTTCTTCCCATGAACCACAAGCATCTACATATATTTTTTAGTGATGACCATTGAATTCAAAGGCGTCAGAAGGGATGTCCTTTTCCGGCGTAGGCAGAGTTGTGTTATCTAAAAACATATCATACAGCGCAAAAGATGTTCCACCTCTTGCTGAAACATTGTCTTTTACATATAGTTTCAAGTGTTTTACTCCGCTTACATTCACAGAAATATCCTTTATGTAATCTGAATTTGTTAGCCTATAAGATGCAAGAAGTTTCTCACCGTCGTAAAAATATACAGTCGTATCGAAATTGGTGGTGTTATAACTCTTAATTAAGTTTGTTTTTCCGGTGAGCGTTTTGTATTTGCCACCTAAATCAAATGTAGCAGATGCCCAACTAATTTCATTTGTATAATTCCATCGCGCAATCCACACTTCAAACCCATCAGAATAAGCTGTTCCGTCAATGCCAATGTTTCCATAACGCTTGAAGGTTTTGCCATCATCACATTGCGTTAAACCCTTGCCGTTTAAATTAAATATTGTACTGTCGCCTTCGTTATCTTTGTAACAATCGTGGGCAACAATCGGCATATCCTCTAATGATTCTTTTCCTCCCGCTTCTTCGGTTGTTTTAGTAACAGAAAATCTTGTAGGCGATTCGCCGCTTAAAACTTCTCCCAAAAGGTTGCCTTCTAAATCTAAAGTAGAGTAATCAGTCGGTTGATCAATCCAATCGGTTGCGACAAAGATATATTCATCAGTACTAATATTATAGGAAACATCCATATAATACTTACCGCTCTCCGTATTGGCTTTTCCAGGAAGGTTATAAAAATCAAATGTAGCTTTGTATCGTGTCCCTTCATCATACACGGTTAGTGTTAGTCCTATTTCTTCTTGATTTATGAAATACGAGCCTTTATATGTGCCAAGAATA
>JAZOBW010000206.1:0-6566 GCA_045596185.1 Acutalibacteraceae bacterium
CTCCTTAGCGCTCATCTTCTTACCGTCCAGCGCAACAGGAACACCCTTCTCGAACTCCAGCTCGATATAGGTGGGCTTATCAGGAGCCATGATGGGAGACACACCCATTTCAAGGAAGCCGGGCTTCTCGTACAGCGGCTCGTTACCGGTGTCCTCGAGATCCAGGCCCTCGTGCGACAGATGCCACAGGTTCTTATCCTTAGAATAGTTGGTCTCTCTGTTTATTTTAAGCGGAACATTGTGTGCCTCGGCATACTCAATTTCCTCTTCACGGGATTTGATATCCCATTCACGCCAAGGAGCGATAATGGGCATATTGGGCGCAAAACGCTTGATGGCAAGTTCAAATCTTACCTGATCGTTACCCTTACCTGTGCAGCCGTGACAAATGGCATCGGCATTTTCTTTAATGGCTATCTCTGCAAGACCTTTTGCGATGCAGGGACGGGCATGACTGGTACCGAGAAGATACTCTTCATAAACGGCGCCTGCCTTCATTGTGGGGATTATGTATTCGTTAACATACTCCTCGGTAAGGTCAAGAACATAGAGTTTGGAAGCACCGGTCTTAATTGCCTTTTCTTCCAGACCTTCAAGTTCGTCTGCCTGACCGACATTGCCCGAAACGGCAATAACTTCGCAGTTGTTATAGTTTTCTTTGAGCCACGGAATAATAATTGAGGTGTCCAGACCACCCGAATAGGCAAGAACTACCTTTTTGATATCTTTTTTATCCATAGTAAACTCCTCCTGAAGTGTTTTTTCTTCGAATATGCCATTATAAATGAATGATTTTAGTTTGTCAAAACGCTTAAAAGCATTTCAACAATACATTTTGCACTAAATCCATTTCAATAGGTATAGTCAAATCTTCTTTGAAAATTTGGAAAGCAAAACAGTAATGAAATTTACCGTTTCGCTGACTTTAATCATTATAGCATATATATGCAAAATGTCAAGCGTTTTTTGAAAAAATATTCGCTTTTGTGGATTGCGCAATAAATAGGCAATAAAAAGCGGCAAAAAGCCGTCTTTATGAACAAAAACCTTTGATTACGGTAGATTTTCAATCCAAATCAGCGCTTAAACTTAACACAATTGTACACAAACCTCCGTTTGAGATTATGAATATTTATGCGAATATTCCGCATATTTTGCATATGTTTCAATCCACCGTTCCCCTTATCTGAGGTATTGGTGCCGCTTAAAAGGAAAATCCCTTGCAGAAGAACTGCAAGGGATTTATTTTTTTGCGTTCGTTTATTATTTTGCGTAATCCACTGCACGGTTTTCGCGGATAAGATTTACCTTTATCTGACCCGGATATTCGAGTTCATTTTCAATGCGCTCGGCTATGCGGTGTGCAATAATTGCCATCTGGTCTTCACTGATAACCTCGGGCTTAACGATAATTCTGATCTCTCTACCTGCCTGAATTGCATAAGAGCCTTCGATTCCGTTGAAGGAATTGGCGATTTCCTCAAGTTTTTCAAGTCTCTTAATGTAGTTTTCGATGTTTTCTCTACGGGCGCCGGGACGGGCTGCAGAAATAGCATCTGCCGCCTGAACGATACAGGCGATAACTGTCTTTGCTTCGACATCACCGTGGTGGGCGTGGATGGCGTGAACGACAGCCTCGCTCTCCTTGCAACGTTTTGCCGCTTCGACACCGAGTTGTATATGTGAGCCTTCCTGCTCGTGGTCGATAGCCTTTCCGATATCGTGGAGAAGACCTGCACGCTTAGCAAGTGTAACATCGGCACCGAGTTCGGCAGCGATAAGACCCGACAGATGGCAAACTTCAAGCGAATGATTAAGAACATTCTGTCCGTAGCTGGTGCGGAAATGAAGTCTTCCGAGCAACTTAACAAGATCGGGATGCAGGTTGTGAACACCGGCATCGATCATTGCACGTTCGCCCTCCTGCCTGATTATAGCCTCTACCTCGGCGGTTGCCTTGGCAACGGTATCTTCTATTCTGGCAGGATGTATTCTGCCGTCCGAAATAAGTTTTTCCAGAGTTACTCTGGCAATCTCACGGCGAATAGGTTCAAAACAGGATACGGTAATAGCCTGCGGTGTATCATCAATAATAAGGTCAACACCGGTAGCATTTTCAATGGCGCGGATGTTGCGTCCTTCACGACCGATAATTCTACCCTTCATATCCTCATCGGGCAGCGATACTACCGATACGGTCATTTCGGATGAATGGTCGGATGCGCAACGCTGAATGGCGTGGGAGATAACCTCACGGGCAATCTTGGCAGAATCGTCCTTCGTGCGGCGCTCAAATTCCATAATGCGAACCGCCTTTTCGTGGGTCAGTTCACTGTCAAGCATTTCAAGAAGTTGTGCCTTAGCCTGTTCCTTTGAAAGACCTGAAATTTTTTCAAGCATTTCAAGTTGGCTTTTCTTTATGCGGTCACACTCCTCGATCTTTTCATCAATAGTTTTTGCACGCTGTGCAAGTTTTTCTTCTCTCGCCTCGAAATTCTCGAGTTTGCGGTCAAGAGCCTCTTCCTTCTGCTGGATTCGTGCTTCCTGACGCTGAACATCCTTTCTGCGTTCACGCAGATCGTGTTCGGTCTCCTGACGGAGTTGATGTGTTTCTTCTTTTGCCTCAAGCAAAAGTTCTTTTTTACGGGTTTCAGCAACCTTCATCGCATCTGAAAGGATGCGTTTTGCCTCGTCTTCGGCAGAGCCGATAGCCTTTTCCGCAACCTTGCGACGGTAGGCAGAACCGATAAAAAAGCCGATAACACCGAGAATTAAAGCGAGGACCGAGAAAATGACATAGGTCAAAATTCCTTCGGGCATTAAAATGCACCTCCTCTATATTAAAGCGAGATTTACCGGAAATAGAAATGAATATAGGTCCGGTCGGGAGCCGCCGTTAACCTCCCGTGATACGATTAAATTACGTCTGTGCCGGTTCGCCACACCAAACAGAACATAACAATTTATCATTCTATATAATACCACTACATTTATGTTGTGTCAAGTCAAAATCCACCTTTTGTTGTGTATCGCGGTATTACACACAAAAAAACATTGATTTTTATTATGTATAATGTTAAAATTACTACTATATTTAATAAGGAGGTTGCCTTATGGAAAGAGAGAAACTCGGCAGCCGACTGGGATTTATACTTCTCAGCGCCGGTTGTGCGATAGGCTGCGGTAATGTATGGAAATTTCCATGGATGGCAGGAGAAAATGGCGGTGGTGGATTTGTTTTTATATATCTTATCTGCCTTGCTGTTTTGTGTCTGCCTATTCTTACTATGGAACTCACTTTGGGAAGGGCATCACAGGCAAGTCCCGTTAAAATGTATCAAAAACTTGAAAAGCCGGGGCAAAAGTGGCACATTCACGGCCGTCTTGCGCTTTTGGGAAATATCTGCCTTATGGCATTTTACACCGTAGTTGCAGGTTGGATGATTTTCTATTTCGTTAAATTTGCGCTGGGACAGTATCAGGGTTTAAGTTTTGAATCTATGACGGCAAGTCCGTCGGTAAATGTTATATGCCTTGCCGTAACGGTATTCATCGGTTTCTTTGTGCTTAGTTTCAATCTTCAGGGCGGTCTTGAGCGCGTCACCAAAATTATGATGATACTTCTTTTGGCACTTATGGTGGTTCTTGCAATAAGAAGCGCAACCCTTTCGGGTGCAAAAGAAGGCCTTTCCTTCTATCTTAAACCTGATTTTTCCAAAATAGATGGCAGTGTTTTGGTTGCCGCTATGAATCAGGCATTCTTCACGCTGTCGCTTGGCATCGGTTCAATGGCCATCTTCGGCAGTTATATCGGCAAAGAGCGTTCGTTAATGGGCGAAGCGGTAAACATAGCCGTATTGGATACAGCCGTTGCTATTATCGCAGGTCTTATAATATTCCCTGCCTGTTTTACCTACGATGTTGAGGTAACATCCGGCCCTCCCCTTCTGTTCGATGCTATGGCAAGCGTATTCGCCGATATGAAAGGCGGCAGACTGTGGGGCAGTGTATTCTTCCTGTTTATGATATTCGCCGCTATGTCCACCGTACTTGCGGTTTTTGAAAATATCCTCGCTTGTGTAAGGGAACTTACCGGCTGGAGCAGACCTAAAGGCTGCATTATCTGCGGCATCGGAATTTTTATAATCTCCCTTACCACCGCACTCGGTTTCAATCTGCTCAGCGGCTTTGTACCCTTCGGCGAAAAAACCACATTCCTTGATCTGTGGGACTTTATCGTATCAAGCAATCTATTGCCGCTCGGTTCGCTTTGCTTCGTTCTTTTCTGTTGCAGCAAACGCTACGGCTGGGGTTGGGACAACTTCGTTGCCGAGGCCAATGCAGGTCGCGGTATGAAGATCAAAAACTGGATGAAATGGCATTTCAAATATGTTATTCCCGTTGTCATCGTATTCCTTTATATATACGGACTGATAACATTCGATTGGAAATAAAATTTTCAAAAACACAAAAACAGTCTTGCTTTTTGCAAGACTGTTTTTGTGTTCTCAACTAATTTCACTGCGCAGCAATAATTCTTTTCAATCTGAGAATATCCACGATGTCCACGTTCCCATCGTAATTGACATCACAAAGTGCATTCACAACTTCATCGGCAACGGGAACCATAATTACATTTTTAAGTTCAAGAAGATCAAATGCGTCCATATCGCCGTCAATGTCAATATCACCTATAGTATAGCTGCCCGGCTTTGAACTCATATACTTTCCGCATTCCTTGCAACGTTTAACGAGCGATTTATCGTCATTGACCTTGTAGTTTCCTGCTACGCAGGTATGCTCGGTGCGGTCGACGTTAACGGGATAAACAGATACATTTCCCGCCCTATCATAGGCATAAATGTGAGTTATATACATATCGGTAACATTATCAAAGTCGTTGATATTGATTTTTTGATATACCGTGCCATTATAGATAGTAGGCTCAAACCAGATTATATCTGTCTGATTGTTGTTATTAGTCCATGTAGGCAGTTTTACCTTATCAATACCGTTGACATCAAATACCTCGAACTTGATAACATAACCCGTTTCCGTGCGGTCACAAATCTGAACATTTTTTATGCTCGGTCCCGTCTTATCCACCACCTTGATGGTAATCTCGGCGACAACAAACGGCTCACCTGCGGCAGTCTTTGCATACACACGAAGCTTGTGTCTGCCGAGGGGAAGCTGATATGTATCAAAACCACCGTCAAAGCCGGTTGTTGCGGCATCACAAACGCTTGCAAAGCCGCTGTATGCGTTGATAACATCCTGACGGGTCTGTGTTGGAAGCGCTACCCTTTCGCCCGAGTTTATCGAGTACTCAAAGCCCTGAACGCCTGCACCCGATACAGTCCATCCCTTAATCGGTATTCTGTCAAGTTTACCATGTGCAACGGTCACCTCTCCCTCTAAAACAGTACGCTTTGCGGTTGAGGTGGTATCAAGTGAATCAAGACAGGAATACCAGCCAAGGCCCTCATTTACATTAACAGTAATATATGCCGAAAGATAACTTTCGCCCTTGTTATTAAGTGCATATATCTTTATGTAGTGTTTACCGGGGGTGAGTGCCGAGGGATTGAAGGTTCCATTGTATCCTATGTTTGTCGAGTCACAGTAGTTAGAATAGTCCATATAACCGTTCTGGAAAACATCAAGGCGTTGCCGCTTATTAAGAGTATGCTTTTCTTCGCCATCATCAACAGTGTAGTAAAAACTCTTTGTACCCTCGGTATTTACGGACCAGCCATTAAGGCTAATATCATCAGTCGAACCTTCATTTATGGTTATGGTGCTTTTTGCAACATTATCGGTTACAGGAGAAACATAAATCAGACTTGAATCTATAGTATTTACATAAGTGCCGCCGGTAGCGGTGTATTCGGTCTTAGGCATCTCGGTATAGGAATAATAGAGTGTACCATTACCGGGATCAGGCGAAGGCATTGACGGCATACCGCTGTATACAGGAATATAAAAGTTATACGAATTATCAATTATTCCGCCGGTGTATAATGCATTTCTGAAGTTTCTTCCCTCTGTAAGCGGAGCCGCAATATTCTGCATATATCCGCTGAAGGTGTTAGTACCTCTTGGGTCAACGTTAAATTTTTGCAGATAAAGTGTGCTTTTGTAGTTTCTTACATACTTTTCTCTTATGGAGTAAATGCCGCCGTATATAGCCTTCCAGTGTGTATTCCACGAAGGACTGCCGCCCCATCTGTCTGCCATAACAGCGGTTCCTGCAACCGCTTCTTTCATACCGTTGGTATAAATCTGCTCAAGGCCCGTGCCTCCTGCATTTATATTATAAAGATTATAAAGTCCGTTATATTCGGGCTTTCCAAGATAGTCACCCGTAGTGCCCTGTACCATCGGGCTTGTTCCTGTTCCGTTTTCCTGAACAAGACGGGCAGACAAAAACAGCGGATCCACGCCGAGTTCGTTACCTGCCTCAAGCAGATATTCTGCATAGGTGGTTTTACCGTCAAGGTTTGGTATTACCTTATTTGCAAAATAAGAAGTGCCGAGAACGGTTTCCACCTGAGAGGAAGTCG
>JAZOBW010000207.1:0-3572 GCA_045596185.1 Acutalibacteraceae bacterium
CAAGGAGTTGGCTAAGACATTTGTCTTCCTAAGACCGCTTGGCCTCCGACTTTATTGCATCATTTACTACGACGAACCGAAGGCTCCTACCACCCGCAAAAGCGGAGCAAAGATATCACTTGATTATGCCGTAAAACAAGAAAAACTCATAATTAAACTGCCCATACCATAAAAGGATTATTACGCGTTATAATCAGCATTATTTAATATTGTATTTTTTTGCTTTTTATAGTATAATTGCTGTATTGATTATAAATTTACCAATTTGTGACGAATGTGGGTGATGAATTGAGAAAACTGTGGTTGGATTATTCACGCGCTTTTGCCTGTATGCTGGTTGCAATCGGCCATCTGATAATGAGTTTTTTTGATGCGGGAATTTTAGAAAAATCATTCATTCCCTCTTTCTTTATTAAATTTATTTATTATTTTCATGTTTATATTTTTTTCTTTGTCAGCGGTTTTCTTATGAAATCGAGTGCGGAAAAATTTACAACTGTAAAAGATTTTACAAAATATAAACTAATCAGATGCACCGATTTTCTGATTCCTTATTTTATATTTTCGTTAATTACATATTGTATAAAGGTTTTATTATCATCAAATGTTAACAGCCCCGTAGATAACTCACTGGCTGATGCTTTATTTATCAGCCCTCTCAATCAGATGTGGTATCTTTATGCTATCATTGTTATAATTGCTTTTATGCCGCTTATAAAGTCTGAAAAAACATTATATGTTTTATTAGCAACCGCTTTAGCACTAAAAATACTAACCTTTCTCCCCTTCTATACCGCACCCACCCCGATAGATTATCTTTTCAAAAATTCTATCTGGTTTGTTCTGGGATATTTTTGGGCATATAAAGATATTACACTAAAAAAGCCGATTGTCTTTATAATAACACCATTATTTGCTGCTTCAAGCGTATTTGTTTTCATATTTGATTTTAACAACGATGTCGTAACCGCTATACTTACAATGTTGGCACTTTTATCCGCTATTGAAATTATTCGCCTGATTACAAAAAATAAAGATAAAATATCCGGCATTTGGAAATATCTTTCAAAATATATGCTTCAGATTTATCTGCTTCACACCATCTGTGCTGCCGGAATACGCGTAATTTTAATCAGACTTAACATCACCAATTTGATAATACATACAATTGCAGGTTTAATTTTCAGTTTCGTTATTCCTATAATTTGTGCAATGTTTGCAGAACGGTTCAGGATATTCAATATAGTTTTCTTTCCTTCAAAAACAATTAAATCATTTAGTCAAAAACAGCGATTGGACATTTAATCCAATCGCTGTTTTTATATAATCTTAAAAAGTTTATTTCCACCAGTTTTCGTTATAGCACACTTCAGGTACGGTGTCTGTCCAGCCGATAGAAAATGCGGTAACTTCACCAATGGTATTGTTATCAATCTTTTCAAATTGCCATAGCATAATATCGTTGGGATATATTGCATTTGCTATCTTTTCGCGCATATTAGTTGTGTAAAAATCCTCTGCACCGTATAAATGCAGCAGTTCATGAGCAACTACCGAAGCACGGGTTCCGATATCACGGCTATTTGCCGGAGCGGTAAGGTAGTCAGCAAAGATTATACTGTGCTCGGCATATTGGATATCCCCTGCTTTTATCTGATGCCTTGTATAGGAAACACCGTTTTTATTGAAAAATGTAAGATATATTATTTCCCTATTTTGATATTTTTCGGATAATTTTTTGTGCATATCCCAATTATCAACATAACCTAAATCCTGTGCAGCATTATCCAGAACATCTTTTGTAGAGGGATTTGCACCAATATTAGTTTCAACCTTCCCCTCATACTTGAACTCTACTCCGGTATGCGCGGCAGAGTTGATAACAATTTCAAAATCAAGGAAAATCCCTCTGTTTTGTGCTACCTTTTCAAGATAATCAAGCCCTATTTTAATCTGATTTTCAGTGAAATCAATCACCGAGGCTTCATCCCAGAAACTTTCATTGTCATCTATAAAGAATAGCATAACGACCGGCTTGTCCTTAAGAGCCTGACAGTTGCCCAGTGCATAATTTTTCCGCATTGTGTTTATATCAGGTTCCTGTTCGTTTGATGACTCGGGCGGCAAGTCATTCTCCGCACCATCATCCTGAGAAAAACTGCTGACGATTGAATCCGTAGAAGAATTTGCAGAACTGTCAACAGAAGAAGTTTCAGAGTCCGGCTGCGATGATTCAGGCGTTTTAGAGGGAATACTTGTACTTATATCGTCCGATTCAGAACTGCTGTTATCAATAACATCAGACATATTTGTTTCAGTACCGCTTGAATTGTCGTCATTGTTACTGCAAGCAGTAAAACTGAACAATATTATAAATGTCAATAACAACACAAAAAATCGTTTCATTAGTTAGATGCTCTCCAAATTTAATAATTATTTTCTATCACAGCGTATTGTAACTCTGCTTTCACCGCTGTATGTACAAGTAAACAAAGTTAAATCATAATCCGACGAAACCATTTTTTCGGCATCAGTTCCACTAAGGGTCTCAATTTCTAAAACCCCATAGCAAACAGTTTCACCGTAAATATCGGTAAAATAAATTTCGCTACCGATTTTAAGTTGACTGATTTTTCCAAAATGTCTGCTATAATTATGCGCTGCGATAACTATATCGTCGGTATAAACCGAACCGTAAAACCGACAAGGCGAAATTTTTAGTCGCTTATAATCCCAATTATCCATAACCGGCAATTCCAGTGAAAGATCGGGAATGGATAAAACACCAATATATTCATAATTTTCAATCGAAACGGCAGGATTATTGTCAATATCATCCACCGTTTTATCAGAATTTTCAATAATAATTTGTAATTCCGGAAGAATTTCTTCAATCGCCGATAACGCCCTATTATCCTCGTAAATATTCCAAAAAGACAGGGACAATGCCGCTATCAATAGCATTGTCCCGAATAATATACAAATTTTACCGACAGTTTTTTTCATTTCTTTTTTTACCTGAAACAATCAAAACCCAACCGATAACCACGAAAAATATTCCGCCAACTACAAACACGGGAATTGGCCATTTAAGTTGGCCGGTTTGCGGCAATGAAGGTTCAACCGGCTTTTCGGGAATTTTTGTAATACTTACCTTGGGACTCGCGTCAAAATCGTAAACATATTCCTCATCAACAACATTAGGAACTCCAACAACAAAAGGTACGATATTTTCATAACCTTCTGCGGCGGTTGTCTGATAGATAAGATATAATGCCGGTTCAAGTTCTTCAAATTTCACCTTTCCATCATTTGAAACCGCTGTTTTTTGACTGTTAATGTTATTCTTTAACACATAATCCATAAGACCTGCCGCATTCTTTTGGTCGGTAATCTGCTCATAATCAATACCGCAAGACTCAAAACCATCTGTAGGTATAAATACAAAATCGCCATTTTTAAGAGAGGTAATTTCACCGACACGGCAAATAGCAATTTCCCCACCGCCTACAACGGTTTCGCCGCTTTTCATAGTAATTGACACAGAACCTTTTTTATCTGGGTCGGGAATG
>JAZOBW010000208.1:0-4602 GCA_045596185.1 Acutalibacteraceae bacterium
GGAGGTATGTGAAAATTATTATAATTCACTGCTTTCGGACGATGCTGCGGCGATAGGTCGGCTTGAATATGAGGATTATAATCATTTCCGACAGGCGCAGTACCTTAAAAAAGAGGCCGATGCGCATATATATGACAATACAACGGTGGAATATCTTTCTCCGGGAGAAAAGTTTTTCCCACGTTTCCTTGAAGAACTTGAAGCGGCAGAGAAGTATATTTTTATAGAATTTTTTATTATTGCCGAGGGCAAGATGTGGGAATCGGTAAGCGATATTCTTTGCCGTAAGGCAAAAAACGGCGTAGAGGTGCGCGTCTTATTCGATGATTTCGGTTCAATAAAGCGTCAGCATAAAGACTTTATTACAAGGCTGCGTTCAAATGGTATAAAGGTTGCGGTCTTTAATAAGATAGGTCCTTCAATGAATCTGTTTATGAATAACCGCAACCACAGAAAGATAGTCGTTATCGATGGCAAGGTGGCGGTTACGGGCGGTTTGAATATAGCGGACGAATATATAAACGAAATCGAACGTTTCGGTTATTGGCTTGATTGTGCGGTAATACTGAAAGGAGAGGCGGCAAATAGTTTCCTCGCAATGTTTTGCAGTACCTGGGAGTTTACCACGCGTGAGCGTATCGATATGAAAAAGTTTATGGGAACGGGTGGCACAACTTCAAAAGGATTTGTGATTCCTTACTGCGATGGGCCGCTGAACGATGTAAACCCTGCAGAAGGTCTTTATATGCAGATGCTTAGTAATGCTAAAAAGTATGTATATATTGCATCACCTTATCTTATAATAGACAGTACAATGATGCGTATGCTTTCTTTGGCGGTAAGGTCGGTGATTGATGTGCGGATAGTAACGCCGCATATACCAGACAAATGGTATGTTCATCCCGTTACCCAATACAGTTATCTCGAACTTTTGGAGGCGGGTGTGCGTATATATGAATACACCCCCGGTTTTATCCATTCCAAACTGTTCGTATCTGATGACTATAATGTAACGGTCGGTACTGTTAATATGGACTACAGAAGTTTTATTCTTCATTTTGAATGTGGAGTGTGGATATCGGATCCCGATGCTGCAAGGGCTGTAAAGAACAATTTTGATAGTATACTTTCGCAGTCTCACGAGATAACACTTGAAGAATGGAAAAAGGAACCGTGGTATAGGCGGCTAAAACGTGCCATACTTCATATTTTTGCACCTTTTATGTAAATTGGGGTATTGACATTATTCGTTGTTTTGGTATAATAAAATAGAAGAAAACCATTTAATATTCTGTATGAAAGGAATGTTCTTATGAAAGGATTGTTCAAAACTCTTGCCTGGGTTGTCGGTATCACGGCCAGCGTTATCGCTGCACTCGCTGTTATAGACAGAATTTATAACAAAAATCGTATAAAGGGCGATTACCTTGAATGTGATGTTCCCGAGGTTGAGGAATAAATCATCAAATCAATAATCGGTAAAATCGGCGGTTCAACCGCCGATTTTTTGTTTTCAGATTACTTAAAGTGTTGAAAAATCGGCAGTATAATGGTACAATATAGTAATATAAAAAGATTATAGATATAATGGGGGTGTTTTTTAGTGGCAATGAAGAGATGGGTCGTAGGCAAGGCAGATACTCAAACCGCAAAAATGATAGCCGAAGAATGTGATATCGATGCCTTTGCAGCACTTGTTGCTTGTAGTAGGGGTGTTTGCGATTCTTCAGAACTGGAATTGATGCTGTCAAACGAACCTCTTTTATGTGACCCCAAGGAACTTATTGATATAACGGCGGCGGCTGATTATATAAATGCCGCTGTAAATAACGGCACCCGTATAGCCATTTTCGGCGATTATGACTGTGACGGTGTAGTGGCTACCACTATTCTTTATGACTATCTTTCGGATAGAGGCGCCGATGTCGTGTACTATATTCCGAACCGTGTTTTGGAAGGTTATGGAATGAATAAACCTGCTGTTGATAAACTTGCGCAACAGGGCGTAGGTTTGATAATAACGGTTGATAACGGTATTTCTTGTGCAGAAGAAATTGCCTATGCGGAAAGTCTTGGAATTAAAACCGTTGTAACCGACCACCATATTCCGCCCGAAACACTACCACAAGCGGTTGCAGTAGTTGATCCCCACAGAAACGACTGCCCCTCTACATTCAAAGAAATATGTGGTGCAATGGTTGCATATAAACTTATATGTGTTCTTGATGACAAGGAACCCGAACAGATGCTATCACGCTATGCAGATCTTGTTGCGGTTGCAACTATAGCCGATGTAATGCCGCTTGTAAACGAAAACCGCTCCATTGTAAAGGAGGGCATCAGAAGTATACGTCGCCTTCCCAGAACGGGAATAGGTGCATTACTCAGCGTAAGTGCAGTTGACCGAAATGCCCTCACGGCAGGTAGGTTATCCTTCAGTGTTGTTCCCCGTATAAATGCGGCAGGAAGAATGGGCGATGCCACACGGGCTGTAAATCTCCTTTTGCAAAGGGATATGCTTACAGCGCTTGGTATCGCTAACGAAATCGATGCCGATAATGCCGAGCGTCAGCAGTCAGAAAAGATGATAACTGCACAGGCGTGCGAACTTATAGAAAAAAACGGTTATCAGTATAACCGTGTTATAGTTGTGGCAGGTGAAAATTGGCACTCCGGAATAGTCGGTATAGTTGCCTCGCGAATCTGTGAAATATATGGAAAACCTGCGATTGTGCTATCTTCCGAAGGTGATATTGCGCACGGTTCGGGCAGAAGTTTTTCGGGTTTCCATCTGTATAACGCCATCAATGAATGTGGCGATTTCCTTGAAAAATACGGCGGTCACGAACTTGCCGCAGGTGTAAGTGTTCTTGTTGAAAGAATCGATGAATTCAGAAACCGTATAAACGAATATGCCCATACTGTAGATGCGGCGGTTGCACAGATAAAACTGGATTTTCGTATAAATCCAGCAAGTATGTCGGTAGATATGGCACAGGTTATAAAATCGCTTGAACCATTCGGTTTTGGTAATCCTACACCCGTTTTTGGCCTTTTCGGTGTAAAACTGGAACGGATAACACCCCTGTCCGGCGGAAAACATTTGCGTCTGCTTTTCAGTAAAAACGATACCACATTTCAGGCGTTGCTTTTCGGTGTTACACCCGAAAAATTTTGTTTTGATATCGGCGATGTGCTCGACCTTGCTGTAACGCTGGATGTTAATCTGTACCGTGACGAATATAATCTTTCGGTGCTGATAAAGGCAGTTCGTATGTCTGATACCGATGATGACAGATTGTTTTATGAACTTAATTGTTTTAATGATTACAAATCGGGACTGGATACCGATTTTGCGGTTCTTTTTCCTACCCGTGAGCAGGTGGGAGAGGTTTATAAATACATAATGAACAGCGCGGCCAGCGAAGAAAAGATAAAGTACGCCAAACTTAAAACATTGGGTATTGCAAAAACGCAGATAGCCGTAGAAACACTTTGCGAACTAGGGCTGGTTAAAAACATCGACGGCAAACTGAGTGCCGATACTTCGGCAGCGAAAACCGATCTTATGAATTCAAATATGTATAAATCTTTGTATGAAAGGGTGAATTTGAAATGACAGCAGAGCAGAAACGCGATTACGATGAACTGATAAGTGTTATGCGCAAACAGGGCGGCGAATATGATTTTGATCTTATAACCCGCGCATTTGAATGCTGTGTCCGTTGCCACGAAGGGCAGAAAAGGTGGACCAACGAGGAATACTACATTCATCCATATAATGTTGCAAAGATAATCGTTTCTTTAGGGATGGACAGTCAGTCTATAGCGGCATCGCTTCTGCACGATGTCGTTGAAGATACTGCCATAACACTTGATGAGATAAAGGATCAATTCGGTTATGAGGTAGCGTTGTTGGTAGACGGCGTTACAAAAATCGGCAAGATATCCTTCGGTTCTAAGGAACAGCAGCAGGCCGAAAGCCTTAGGAAAATGCTTATAGCGATGGGTAAGGATATCCGTGTTATTATAATCAAACTTGCCGACAGACTTCATAATATGAGGACCTTGTACGCTATACCCGAGCAGAAGCAAAGGGATAAATCGCTTGAAACGCTTGAAGTATATGCGCCGATCGCACACCGTCTTGGTATACGTCCTGTAAAAGAGGAACTGGAGGATCTTGCTACAAAGTATCTTGATCCGGTGGCATATAAGGAAATAGAGGAACTTTTGAAGATAAAACTTCACGAGCGTGAGCAGGTGTTGGCAAATATCCGTTCGCGCATTGAAGAACGCCTTGAAACCGAAATGCCGAACATTAAAATGAAGTTTCAAAGCAGGGTTAAATCTATACACGGAATATACCGTAAAATGTTTTTGCAAAGCAGGGATTTTGATGAAATATACGATGTCTATGCTATACGCATAATAACTGACACTGTACCCGATTGTTACAATATTCTGGGTATTATGCACGATATGTTCCGCCCCATTCCTAACCGTTTTAAGGATTATATCGCAACACCGAAGCCCAATATGTATCAGTCGCTTCACACTACCGTTACCAGCCGTGAAGGTGTGCCCTTTGAAATTCAGATA
>JAZOBW010000209.1:0-2495 GCA_045596185.1 Acutalibacteraceae bacterium
AGTTTGTATAGGCACCGCCCACTAAGTACACCGGGTTAAATCTGTACATTCCGTCCTCGGGGGCATCAACAATCCATGCACAGTAAGGGGCAATCTGTTTTCTGATACAACGAGTTGCTTTCATATCAGCCACGGACTGATTATCCTCTCCGTAACTTGCTCCGCCTACAACAGTACCGTTAAATGAGTTGTAAGAATTCCAAATACAGTAATTTTTATCTCCGGCGCTGTAGCAGATATCACCCGTGCTTTCAAGCTGGGAAACTTCCTTTCCCTCGGCGATGGTTGTAGTAGGTAATGATGCGAACGTGGAAAGAACGAGAGCTAATGTGAGTAGCAAAGAGGCTATTCTTTTCAGCTGCATTTTATTTCCTCCAAAAAGCAAAAATCGTACAGTCTAACATATAGTTAAATTGTACAATTTTTTCCGTATTTTGTCAAGAAAAAGCGGTTTTTTCACCCGTATTATCAGACCTTATTAAAATGCTCGAAAATCGCCCTTGCCTTAGCCTTGCCGATACCCGGTACTTTGCAAAGCGCGTCAAGGTCTGCGCTCTTTACCGCCCTGATGGTTTTGAAGTGTTTAATAAGCGATTTTGCCATAGACGTGCCTATTCCATCAATCTCGGTCAACTCGCTGTATATCATTTTTCCGCTTCGCCTTTTACGGTGGTATCCTATAGCAAAACGGTGTACCTCGTCCTGAATTTCGGTAATCAATGTATAAACACTGCGATTTGCCTTTATGGCAATATCGCCGCCATTAGATGCAATAGCACGGGTGCGGTGTTTAGAGTCCTTTACCATACCGAAAAGCGGTACATTTACACCGTGTTTTTCCAAAACAGGTACAACCGCCGATACCTGACCGATACCGCCGTCAAGCAGTATAAGATCAGGCAGTATCGAAAAGCCTTCATCTGTACCGTTTTCGTACTCATTAAATCTACGGTCCATTACCTCTGCCATAGAACGGTAATCATCCTGACCGGAAAATCCCTTTATCTTGAAGTGTTTATATGCGTTTTTATAGGGTCTGCCGTCCTTATAAACTATCATTCCGGCAACATTTTCGTCACCTGCGGTATTGGATATATCGTATGCCTCTATATAACGGGGAGGGGTGGCAAGTCCCAACAATCGTGCCAGTTCGTCTACCGCGGCGGTTTCCCGACCGCTGCGTTCTATTTTTTGGGCAAGACTTTCTGCCGCATTGTTGCGGCACATATCAACTATCTGCTTTTGCTCACCCATTTTGGGCACAACTAGCGACACTTTTTTTCCGCATTTCTCGCTGAGCCAGTAGGAAAGCAGTTCGTTTGATGTGATTTCGCAATCTATTAGTATTCTGGGAGGAATATCGGTTTTATCAAGATAATACTGTTGTAAAAATTCACTGTAGAGTTCGTCTCTGGAAGAAAACCCGTCAATTATATAATGTTTTTTATCGGTAAGTCGACCCTTTTCAAAAACCAAAACACTGACACACGCTTTTTCCCCAGCCATTGCCGATGCAAAAACATCCTGCCGGTCATAGGAGATACGTACCACCCTTTGTTTATCGCTTAGTTTTTTAATACTGCGAATACGGTCGCGCAGTTTTGCGGCATATTCAAAATCGAGCCTTTCGGCGGCGGCCTCCATCTTTTTTTCCATATCGTTTATCATAGCCGCAGATGCACCGTGTTTTATAAAATCAAGCGCGGCATTAACCGATTCGGTATAGTTTTCTAATGAAATATTTCCCCTGCAAGGAGCATCACATCTGCCGATATGAAAATTAAGACACGGCTTTGATGGTTTATCAAAAGAACGGTTGCAATCGGGAAGTCTGAATATGCGAAGCACCTCGCTTACGGTATCCCTGACCACATAGCCCGAATAATACGGACCTATATATTCGGCCGATTTGTCGGTCTGTTTAGAGGTGGTTATCTTGCGCCATTTTTCTTTTGTTATCTTTATATAGTGATATCCCTTATCGTCCTTCAAAAGGATATTGTATTTAGGTTGATGTTGCTTTATAAGAGAATTTTCAAGCACAAGTGCCTCAAACTCACTCTTGCAAAGAATATAATCAAAATCCGCAACCGAAGATACCATTTTGCGAACCTTTTCGGTGTGCTGATTACCGGCACCGAAATACTGGGTAACACGGTTTTTAAGTGCCTTCGCCTTTCCAATATATATGATGTTTCCGCCCTTATCCTTCATAATATATACACCTGCCGTAAGCGGAAGATGGTTTGCCTTTTCCTTAAGAGCCGTCAAATTATCCTTGTGTATTCTTTTTTCCAAGCGAAAACACCCCTTTCTGCATACCTATATATAATATTGTATCTAATATATAATATAAAATCAACAAAAAATTAACGCCGTAAAGATAAACTTTACGGCGTTTTATTATTCTTTGCAAAAAATAATAAATTCAATTATGCTTTAGCATTCAACTTTGTTACCAAAGCGGACTTCTTTCTTGCAGCGTTATTCTTATG
>JAZOBW010000210.1:0-2965 GCA_045596185.1 Acutalibacteraceae bacterium
TACTCTTTTTCTGATATCCATAAAACGCATTGCCATATCGGTAAAATCGACATCGGGATGCTCGTACAATACCCACATAATCTTTGCTGCATCCATTGCGGAACCGCCACCGAGAGCGATGATTGTATCAGGTTCAAAGGAAAGCATCATTTCGGCACCGCGCTTAGCGCACTGAAGAGTGGGATCGGGTTCAACATCAAAAAAGGTGGTGTGCTGAATTCCCATTTCGTTCAGTTTATCCTCAATGCATTTTGTATATCCGTTTTTGTAAAGGAAATTATCGGTTACAATAAACGCCTTTTTCTTACCCATAACAGTCTTGAGTTCATCAAGGGCAACAGGCAAACATCCTTTTTTAATATATACCTTTTCTGGGGCTCTGAACCAAAGCATATTTTCTCTCCTTTCGGCAACAGTTTTAATGTTAATCAGATGTTTCACGCCGACATTTTCCGATACTGAATTGCCGCCCCAAGAGCCACAACCCAATGTAAGTGAAGGCGGAAGTTTGAAGTTATATATATCGCCGATACCACCCTGGGAAGAAGGAGTATTAACAAGAATACGGCAGGTCTTCATTGCGGATGAAAAGCGGTCTATAAGCGCACGTTCGGTCAAAGCATTGAGATATATAGAAGCGGTGTGACCGTATCCGCCGTCGGCAACAAGACGTTCTGCTTTTGCGATAGCATCGTCGATATCCTTTGCTCTGTACATTGCAAGTACCGGAGAAAGTTTTTCGTGTGCAAACTCTTCTGAAAGTTCAACACTTTCAACCTCGCCGATAAGAATTTTAGTATTCACAGGTACCGAAACGCCCGAAAGTTCGGCAATAGTTGCTGCTTTCTGTCCTACTATTTTTGCATTAAGCGAACCATTGATAATAATAGTCTTTCTAACTTTCTCGGTTTCATCAGCAGAGAGGAAGTAACATCCCCTGTCAGCAAATTCTTTTCTTACTTTATCATATATCTCTTCCAAAACGATAACCGATTGCTCTGAAGCACATATCATACCGTTATCGAAGGTTTTGGAATGAATAATAGAATTTACAGCAAGAAGAATATCTGCACTTTTATCAATAATTGCAGGGGTATTTCCCGCACCTACGCCAAGAGCGGGTTTACCGGAAGAATAAGCGGCCCTTACCATACCGGGACCACCGGTTGCAAGTATAATATCCGCTTCTTTCATTACAGTATTGGTCATATCAAGGCTGGGAACATCTATCCACGAAATTATATTTTCGGGTGCGCCCGCTTCAACAGCAGCCTCTAATACGATTTTCGCCGCCTGAATTGTGGAATTCTTTGCTCTGGGATGGGGACTGATAATGATACCGTTCCTCGTTTTAAGTGCAATCAATGTTTTGAAAATAGCGGTAGAGGTTGGGTTGGTTGTGGGTATTACAGCTGCAACAACGCCAATAGGTTCTGCTATTTTCTGTATTCCGAACTGTTTGTCTTCTTCAATAACACCGCAGGTCTTTGTATCTTTATAGCAGTTATAAATATACTCGGCCGCATAATGATTTTTTATAACCTTATCTTCAACAACGCCCATACCTGTTTCACTTACCGCCGCTTTTGCAAGAGCGATACGCTGTCTATCAGCAGCAGACGCTGCAGCAAGAAAAATCTTATCAACCTGTTCTTGAGTATAGCAGGCAAACTGTTTCTGTGCTGTGCGCACACGCCCAATAGCCGCCTCTAATTCCTCAACATTTGTAACCGAAGGATAAATATTTTCCATTTCGATCAAATTCTCCTTTAATCATGCAAATATATTGTTCTGGAATTGCGATGCATATAAACATTCAATACCAAACCTACGCCAAGAAATACACAAAGCAACGATGTTCCACCGGCGCTGAAAAACGGAAGTGTAACACCTATAACAGGAAGTACAGCAATACACATACCGATATTTATGATAATCTGCGCAAAGATCATACCGAAAAATCCAACACATATCAGTTTTCCACTGTCTTTACTGCATATTCTTGCTATTTTAAGGGAACGTAAGCATATCGCAGCTAGAAGAATTAAAACTGCCATACATCCCAAAAATCCAAGTTCTTCGCCGATGCTTACGAAAATAAAGTCATTCTGTCCTTCCGGTACGCCGCCTACCTGAGTGAGACTTCCGTTAAACAGACCCTGACCGGTAAGACCGCCGTTTGCAAGTGCCATTCTGCCTCGATACTGCTGATAGGTTGCACCCTGAATGTCACTTTCGATATCAAACAAACTTATAATTCGTGTGCGCTGTTCATCAGACATAATGAAGAAATATATCAGCGGCGATGCAATAAGAACAGAGGTTATGGCGGCAACAAAATATTTCCAGGACACACCCGCCGCCCACAGCATACAAATCATCATAAATGCGAATACGAGTGCCGTGCCGTCATCACCCTGAAAATGAATGAGCAAAACAGGAAAAACACCGTGCAGACATACGGGTATCAGATATTTGGGATGATTTATCCGTGCCTTGACCTTCTGCAGATGAGTTGCAAAGGTGATAATAAACGCAATTTTCATAAGTTCCGAAGGTTGAAAGGTGGTTATACCCAAATCAAGCCACGCCTTATCGTCCGTACCTTCGGGAGCAAATCCGATAAAAAAGGTTAAAATAACCGGCAAAATACCGATTACGGCTATAATATACCATCTTCTTATAAAAGTTTCATAATCAAAAGCAGAAATAAATACTGCAGCAATTATTCCAAGAATAAGTGAAATTACCTGAACGGCAAAAGGACGAATGGTTGAAAGATAATTGGTAGATGTAAGTACCGCAAGGCATCCGTACGATGATGCAAATACACACAGGAAAAATAAGACCTTATCCGATTCACGGATAAAATCGGCGATTTTGGAAAAAATTCTGCCCATATATCTCACCTCTCCTTGATATTATATAAAAAACCACTTGTTTTTTCAAGTAATATATATTATTA
>JAZOBW010000211.1:0-4152 GCA_045596185.1 Acutalibacteraceae bacterium
TCTTTAAGTTTCATAGCAAGTGAAATGCTTTGTGCAAATTTATTTTTCCATGTTATTTTCTTGCGACCGCGTTTTTCAATAAGAATATAATTGTCACTAGTTACAACCAAACCATTTATGCCGATCTGGTTTCCAAGCTTGGAATGTTCAAGAGGACAAATTTTATCATCATATTCGTATATTTCTCTGATGCTGAGCCCGTTGGCGAATTTGTAATCCATACATCTATTGGTAATAAGCATATGATAGTATGTTGAACGAGAGGTAGTTAAAACCAGAGTGTTGTCTTGGTAAGTAAAATCGTTCAAACGAACAGTATTTGAATTGCTTTTTACAGAATTTTTGTGTGCTTGCAGAATTTCGTCGGCATGAGTAATAACAAAAGATGGTAATTCATGCTTTTGGGCACAGTCATCAAAACGAATAGATGTGTCTGCTGCAACATTAGCAAAAACATTCAACGAACTTAAGCATAATTCGCCTTTAAGATAATTTTCAATTCTTTTTGAATATTCAATGTAGTTTTTGCTTTGTTTATCTTTTATTGAATTTTTCATTCTGATTGCTCGATCAAATTTACGCTTCTCTTTTTTATATGTATACCAAACCTTCTTTGTGGCATTTTTTTCAGGCTTTTTGGGTATTTTAACTTCTTTGCGTAAGTGTTTAAGCACAAGAAAAACACCCTCTTTATCAGCAAAAGTATTGTTATAATTTGATAAACCTAATTTATGTGTTTTGTATTGACTAATAATTTTTTGGTGGTTGTCTTCTATTTTCATTGATTCTTCCATATAGTCATCAAACCAACGGAATAGTTCGATTACACACAGCGAAAAAAGGCCTGCAAAAAACAGCGTAATTGTGTCTTGAGAAGTGATGATTTCCAAAAAAGCATTTATTATACTTTGATTATCAGAAAAGGCGCCAGACAATGCCAAGATCAGTACAATACCTCCAACATAGAACATCAATTTTACAATGGGTTGTTCTAAAAATACGGCGATGGCTTTTATAATCTTTTTTCTTTTCATTTTGTGTACCTCACTGTTATATAAATGCAATGATTTTCAAAATAATTTTAGCATATTCTATTACAGAATTCAATCGTTATATGCTGAAGTTCAGGTCTTTTTACAGTTTGTAACAGAAAAAAGAAATTTTGATGTAATTGCCGCGCAGCGTTAGGATGCGAAAAACTGTATTTATAAATTATAGGTTCTATTGCAAGATGTTTTCATTCATAGATAGCGGTATGTGAATAAAAACCACTAGTTTAACTTGTGATTTTTACCGCCCGCAGAAGGAGTGATTACTGGCGAAGTTCCTGAAAGGGGTCTCTGATATTTAGCAGCGTATTGCCTTTTTGGCAGCTGTTCACATGCGTCTACCAGACCTTCTGGCGCACCTTCTTTATTGTAACTTCGCCTTTTTGTTATCTACCGGTAAACGGGGGACTATTTCCGCGTCTAAAGGCACCAAATAAAAGAAACAGAGCATTATCAAAAATACTCTGCTTCTTCTGTTTTATTATACAAGCCAAAAGGTAACAGTAAAGCCGCCAACATAGAAATAGGGCTTTGTGTAATATTGTGTTGGAAAGGGCTACAAAAAAGATATTTTCGGCATTTTGCGTATGACTTTGAACTCTTACATAATCGTTAGCTTTTAGCGATATTCCGTCTGCGACGGAGTGATATTATATTCGCCCTTAACGCGCGTAGCGCATACCACATGCAAAGCAAATATCACGCACCAAAGGTGCATATAACTCGCCGTAAGGCGAATATAACTGAAAACGACAGATTTCCGTTGAAATCTGTCGTTTTCTGGTGGAGCCGGGGGGAGTCGAACCCCCGTCCAAAAACCGATTCCTATCGACATCTCCGAGCGCAGTCGCAAATTTACATTCCCTTACGCAACCGTCAAGCGACCGACTGATGCGTTTGGTAGGCTCTGATTCATGACACCGGCAGAGCCATGCCGATGTTCACGTTCACCACTAAATGACGCCCTTGCGCAGCCGTGGTACTCTGCGGTCGGACGGCAGCCTAATTAGGCTGCAAGAGCAACTTTATTGTTGTCAGTTAATTTTAATTTGCGGATTATAAAGCGGTTCCGCACCGCTGCTCGCTTCCGATAGTTCACAATCCCTGTCGAAACCTTTACGGCCCCATATATACAAAATCAAATGGTTTGTTTATCTATTTTGTTCTTTCATCGCACGGTCGATATCCCGTGCTGCATCGCGTTTTGCGGCAACCGCACGCTTATCGTGAAGGTGTTTGCCTTTGCATAGTCCCAACTGTACTTTAACAAGCGATCCCTTGAAGTACATCGATAAGGGAATCAGTGTAAGACCCTGCTGCTTTACAACTCCCAGTAAACGCATTATCTCGCGCTTGTGCATAAGAAGTTTTCTATCCCGTTTAGGGTCACGGTTAAAAATGTTGCCGTGATCATAGGGGCTGATGTGCATCTGTTTGACTATCAATTCGCCATTATCAACACTGCACCAAGCCTCCTTAAGATTAACACCGCCCTGACGTATAGACTTTACCTCTGTGCCGGAAAGAGAAATTCCGGCTTCAAAACTTTCGATAACAAAATATTCGTGGAATGCTTTTTTATTTGTGGTGATAGTTTTTATGTTATCCATCATTTCTCCCTCCTTTGGAAAAACAGTATAACATAATTGTCTTTTTCGGTCAAGAGGAAAAGTGTCGAAAAAATAAGTGCGCCCCGTTGGGAGCGCTCTAAAGCAAATTTTACATAACTATTGTTGCGACCGACTTGGGTTCAAGTTCACATTCAAGAACAGAATCGCCGTATACAGTTTTGTATATCTGCTTTTCGTCTGTGCAGTTAGCAAGAACAGCAACGGTTGAACCGTCCTTATTTTTCGCAGCAAATGCATAGTACTTGCGGCTTTCGTCTTCGTTTAGGTCGGTAGAAACAAGAACTTCTGCGCCGGGGCGGATATACTGGCTGAAATGCTGAATACCATAGTATCCTGAGCCTTTGCGAACGGTCTTGGTATCGGTGTCATAAACAAGAATACCTTCGCATACAAAGTTGCGGTTAAGCGGATCAGAACCTGCACCGTTCTGGTCAAGAACATAGTTCCAGCGGATATATGCGTTAGCACCGTATCTGAGTGCTGAACAGATATCGCCGACTGTTGCAAGAATGGGATCCATTATGTTTTCATAGTGTCGCTCATAAGGCGAACCACATTCGGTAATATAGAAGGGGAGATCGGGGTGTGCATCATGAACATTTTTAACCGCCTTGAATTCTGTACCGTAGTAATGCATGGCAATGCCTTCGATATTATCAAGATGTGTAGCAATATATTCAAGGGTAGTATTGGTCCAAAGGTTAAAATCGTATCCGAATATCTTGGTAGTTACACCAGCTTTTTTGAATGCAGGCGCCAGATAATTGTTAACAAGATTTCCCATCATATCCTTGTCGTAATAGCAAGCAGGGATACCATGTTTGCCGAAAGGCTCGTTCTGAGGCGTGATGAAATTGAAATGAATACCCTCAGCCTCGTATGCTTGCAAGGCCTTTATGTAGTATTGGCAGTATACTTCGTGGCAATCTTCTCTGAGAGCGGAGCCCTCTTTTGTATCCCATACAGGAATGGTTTTCATCCATACGGGTGGTGACCATACTGAACCGCATACAATAAGATCGGGATTAATTTCCTGAGCCTTTTTAATCTGTGGAATAATATACTCGCGGTCTTTATCAATGCTGAAATTTTTAAGTTCAAAGTCGGTTTCGCCGTCGGGCATATCATCGTATGTATAGTATTCGTGAGCAAAATCGGTAACACCTATTGCCTGTCTGGTTATATTGAGACCGATACCTTTATCCTCACTGAACAAAGACTCCAGTGCATCATCTCTTTGTTCGGGTGTCATACAATTCAAGTGGTAACAGGAGGTGCCACTGAGTGCTGCACCGAAACCTTCGATAGTATGTGTAGTTTCATTGGTTGAGATATCCACTATGAGACCGCTGCTTCTATCAAGTTGCGATGCATCGTATTTTTTCAGCGCCTGCTCGTCTTTGGCAAAAAGACTGTTCTGTTTTGAAATAAAAATTTCCGGTGATTTTTTCATTTTTTGACCTCCTTAGTCA
>JAZOBW010000212.1:0-4013 GCA_045596185.1 Acutalibacteraceae bacterium
GCATATTCGATGTCGGCAGGCGGTCCGATAATTGACCCCTCTGCGGAATGCATATGCCTTACACCGATATGTTCACATTCGCTTTCAGCAAAGCCGATACTGCTTAACTGCAATCGCAAGATAAGTTTGAAAGCATTTACCAAAAAAAGGGCGGAGATATATCTTTCTGTAGATGGCAGAAAGGTTGCAAATATCAGACCGCACACCGAAATAGTAATCAATAAAGCATCAAATGCTGTACAACTTGTAAGACTTAGCGACCATTCTTTTTATAAGACCCTTTCAGCAAAATTTTTGGATGCGAGGAGTATATGATGGTAAAGACAAAGAGACAGGAAAAGATTTTGGAAATAATTCGTGACGATGTTATCGTTACACAGGAAGAACTTCAGAATGCACTTATAAATCTTGGCTTTAAGGTTACACAATCCACCGTTTCACGGGATATAAAAGAACTGCGCCTTATAAAGGGACACGATAAAAACGGAAACTACCGATATATAAGCGTTGACCGCTCCTCGTCACAGCATCAGCCATTATCGCATTATCGAGAACTTGTAGCAAAATCTGTTAAAAGTATCGACTGTGCAATGAACGATATAGTAATCAAATGCTATACGGGAATGGCATCAAGTGTTTGCGTTGCGATCGATGTTATGATGGGCGACCGTATGCTTGGTTCGGTTGCAGGTGACGATACTATTCTTATTGTGACGCGCAGCATTGAAGATGCTATTGAACTGACATACGAACTTAAAAAAATGATGTAACGGCGGGATTTTTATGCTGAAAAATCTTCATATCGAAAACATAGCGGTTATCGAAAGTACAGATATAGATTTTTCCTTCGGATTTCACGCTTTAACGGGTGAGACCGGAGCAGGTAAATCTATAATAATAGACGCAATAAATGCCGTTTTGGGTGAACGAACTTCAAAGGAACTTATTCGTACAGGTTGTGAAACGGCGTCGGTTTCGGCGCTTTTCGGTAATCTTACCAAGGAGTGCCTCGAAGTACTATATGAAAACGGATTTGAAGCCGACGAGGAAGGCAACCTCCTTATCCGAAGGGTATTAAGCCTTTCAGGAAACGGCAGTGTGCGTATAAACGGTAAGGCAGCAACTGTTGGCATTTTAAGGAAAATAGGTTCTACACTTGTTACAATACATGGTCAGCACGATAATCAGGGTCTGCTGAATCCCGATAATCATTACTTATATATCGACCGCTTGGCGGAAAACGGTGATATACTCAGCGATTACTACAGCGAATTCAAAAGGTTTAACAGTATCCGCCGTGAACTTGTTGAAACACAGACCGATGAGGATGTGAAGCAGAGGAAAATATCCCTGCTGCAGTATCAGATAAACGAAATTTCTTCGGCGCAGATAAGGTGCGGAGAAATTGCCGAACTTAAGGCAAAACTTTTAATTGTCGAAAATTATGAAAAGACACTCAAGGGACTTACAAACGCCGCTATATATCTGAACGGTACCGAAACCGAAGATGGTGCCGTGTCTATGTTGTACAACGCGCAGAAGTGTATGAACAGCCTTGAAGGTGAGGATTTTGAGGAGATAAACCGAAAACTTACCGAGTCTATAGCAGGGCTTGAGGATATTGTTTTTTTGATAAGAAAGTATACCGAAGACCCCGAATTTACAGAACTCGACGGTGCGGTTATCCATGCACGGCTTGATGTTCTCAATGAACTTGTCCGTAAGTACGGCGGCACCGAGGAATCCGCTTTGGCTTTTCTGGCATCTGCTGAAAAGGAGCTTGAAACCATAACCTTGTCAGACGAGCGGGCGGCAGAACTTGAAAATGAACTTGAAAAATCTGGTGAACGGCTTGTTGAACTGGGAGAGCGGCTAACACAATCCAGAAAGACTGCGGCAAAGAAATTCAGCACCGAAGTTACCGAAATACTTCATTATCTGGATATGCCCAGTGCTGTATTTACCGTTTCTTTCGGGAAGGGCAAGTATACTAAAAACGGATGCGATACGATTGAATTTTTCATCGGCACCAATATTGGTGAAGATGTAAAACCGCTTCAAAAAGTAGCATCTGGCGGTGAACTTTCCAGAATAATGCTCAGTATAAAGAGTGTACTTGCGGAAAAGGACGATGTTGATACGCTGATTTTTGACGAGATCGATTCCGGTATCAGCGGTCGTGCGGCAGGTAAGGTAGGGGTACAACTTTACAAGGTCTCACAAAGCAGACAGGTTTTGTGTGTTACCCACCTTGCACAGATTGCCGCAAATGCAGATATACATCTGCTTATTGAAAAAAGTGTTGAAAACGGACGTACCTGCACAGAGGTAAAACCCCTTTCTTACGATGAACGAATTGAAGAAGTGGCACGAATTATGTCTGGCACAGATATGACCGATAATTTATATAATTCCGCAAAGGAATTGTTAGATAGGAGTAGAAAAAATGGGAATTTATGAGGAATTGGTGGCACGCGGACTTATTGCACAGGTCACCGACGAGGACGAGATCAGAGAACTGGTAAACTCCGGTAAAGCGGTATTTTATATCGGTTTCGATCCCACTGCCGATAGTCTGCATGTGGGCCACTTTATGGCACTTTGCTTGATGAAACGTCTTCAGATGGCGGGTAACCGCCCGATAGCACTTATCGGCGGCGGCACAGGTTATATCGGTGATCCGTCAGGCAGAACCGATATGCGTTCTATGATGACCCCCGAACAGATTCAGCATAACTGTGACTGTTTCAAGAAACAGATGAGCCGTTTTATCGAGTTTGGTGAGGGCAAGGCTATGATGGTAAATAATGCCGATTGGCTCTTGAAACTTAACTATATCGATATGCTTCGCGATGTTGGCGCCTGTTTCTCGGTTAACAATATGCTTCGTGCTGAATGTTACAAGCAAAGAATGGAAAAGGGCCTCAGTTTCCTTGAGTTCAACTATATGATAATGCAGAGTTATGATTTTTATCATCTCTACAAAGAATACGGCTGCAATATGCAGTTCGGCGGTGATGACCAGTGGTCGAATATGCTTGGCGGCACTGAACTTATAAGAAAGAAACTCGGTAAAGATGCTTTCGCTATGACCATTACACTTCTCCTCAATTCCGAGGGTAAGAAGATGGGTAAAACTGTCGGCGGTGCCGTATGGCTTGACCCCGAAAAGACCTCACCATACGATTTTTATCAGTATTGGCGAAATGTTGGCGATGCCGATGTTCTTAAGTGTATTCGTATGCTCACATTCCTTCCGCTTGAAGAAATTGATAAGATGGATACTTGGGAAGGCAGCCAACTTAATACTGCAAAGGAAATACTTGCCTTTGAACTTACCAAACTTGTACACGGCGAAGAGGAAGCAACCAAGGCTCAGGAGGCTGCCCGTGCAGTATTTTCCGGTGTAGGAACACACGCAAATATGCCCACCGTCAATATGGATGAATCCGATTTCACCGACGGTTGCATCGGACTTCTTAAACTGATGGTAAAGGGCGGAATGGCAACCTCCAATGGTGAAGCCCGTCGCCTTGTTGTTCAGGGCGGAATCACCGTCAATGACGAGCGTATCGCCGATCCTTCGTATTCGCTTTCTACAGCCGATTTTGCAGACGGTGTAATAGTAAAGAAGGGTAAAAAGACGATTATCCGTTTCGTTACCGAGTAACTTTTGATAAAACGGTAATATACTTTACAGCATTTATGGCGCAGAATACGGTTTTGCCTGTCTGTGGTTGTCGAAGCCCCAGAAATGTACCGTCAAAGGATATCAGTACACCGCTTTTGCTTTCCATTCTGTTTGCTACGGTCGAGTCGATTTTTACGATACTGCCTATAAGGTCACCAACAGACTGTATGCATTTGGCATTATGTGGGTGCTTCTCCTTTTCAAGATAGTCGCTGTAATAATTCAAATCCTTTTCACTTTTGATGGTTTTAGGAAAGTTGTGCATATTGATTTCTCCTTTCTATTACCGTTATATGAAAGGGACAACCTAAATGATAAAACG
>JAZOBW010000213.1:0-4223 GCA_045596185.1 Acutalibacteraceae bacterium
AATCGAACCAACGACACGGGGATTTTCAGTCCCCTGCTCTACCGACTGAGCTACAGAGGCAAATGGCGACCTGGATGGGGCTCGAACCCACGACCTCTAGCGTGACAGGCTAGCGTTCTAACCAACTGAACTACCAGGCCATCTGGTGGGAACAACAGGGCTCGAACCTGTGACCCTCTGCTTGTAAGGCAGATGCTCTCCCAGCTGAGCTATGCTCCCCCGTGATGTCGGGCTTGCTTTCGCAACTCACCGGCGACGGTGACTATAATACCACAAGCAATTATGATTGTCAAGAGTTTTTTTCAAAAAAATAAATTATTTTTTATTTTTCAGGGCAATAAGTTGTTCTTTTGTGAAACTGTAGGTCTTGTTGCAGAACTGACATTTTGTTTCTGCACCGCCACATTCATCGATAAGTTCCTGAATATCCGATTTAGGCAGACTGGAAAGTGCGGCAGAAAAACGCGACCTTGAACAGTTACATTTATATGCGGCATTTGTTGTATCCAGAACCTCAACATCAAATCCTTTAAGTGCCATACGCACAATTTCTTCGATATCAAGACCGCTGGAAAGCAGTTCGGTTACAGGTTTCATTTCCTTTATATTGTTTTCCAGACGCGTGATAATCTCCTCGTCACCCTGCGCTGCAGGAAGAAGTTGAATGATATATCCACCGCTTTTATTTACGGTAAGGTCCGGATTTACAAGAACGCCCAACGCACAAACGGTGGGTATCTGCTCACTTACGGCATAGTATGCGGTGATATCCTCCGCGATCTCGCCCGAAGTTATCGGCACGTAGCCGTTATACGGCTCTTTAAGCCCCAGATCCTTCATAACAAAAAGACTTCCGTTTTTGCCCACTGCACCCGAAACATCAAGTTTTCCGTTTTCTTTAAGCGGAATTTCAACAACGGGGTTAACGGCATATCCGCGCACATTTCCCATATAATCGGAAACGGCAATAACGGCACCTGCGGGGCCGCCACCATCCATACGAAGCGTGATGCTGTTGTTTTCGCCCTTAAGCATATTTCCCATCATCGATGCGGCGGTAAGCAGTCTGCCGAGAGCGGCGCTAACCACCGCAGAAGTTTTATGCAGTTGTTCGGCTTCGGCCACAATATCGGTGCTGTCAAGGGCGGTCGCCATTACAAGACCGTCGCTTGTTATACAACGGATAAGTTTTCCCATTATAAAGAGTCCTTTCGTGTTACATATATAATACGCTGTTCGTCTTCTGAAGGAACATCGGTGCTCATATCACCAAACACACCTACTACCGAAAGACCGGCATTACTCAATGCGGCATTTATTTCGGTATCGGTATATGCGCGTTCGCATATTTCCTCAAAGGAACGAGAATACATTCCGTTTTCATATCTGAACAGGTCGAGTGTAATTTCAGTAGTGCGTTTTCCGGCATCATATTCGTTCTGCCAAACGCAGTATATATCGTCATTTTCTATAACAAAGGTATTGTCGGCAAGGATATGTTCGTGCTTAAAAAGCGAATTTATATCAAAAATGAAAAGTCTTCCGCTTTCAAGGAAAAGTGATACCTTTTTGAATACCTCGCACAAAACGGCATAGTCGGTGAAATGGTTTACACTGTCAAGACAGCATACGGCACCGTCTACCGTACCGTACAGGTCAAGTTGTGCGGCGTCCTGACAGAGATACAGTATATCAAGGCCGTCGTCGAAGTTCTTTTCACCTGCAACGGCAAGCATATCTTCACTGATATCAACACCTATTACCGATATGCCTTTTTTGGCAAATTCGCGCGAAAAGCCGCCCGTGCCGCAGGCAAGGTCGAGCAGCAGACGGGGTGTGCGGTCGAATTTTTCAAAAAGTGAGCAAAGATAGTTGCACCTTGCTTCATAACCGACATCGTCGGTTAGTTCATCGTAAAAATTTGCAAACTGTGAATACATTATGCCTGTACCTTATCTGCAAAAAATTCGTTATACCATACAAGGAAGGTGTAAACCGTCCATATCTTGCGGCTTACATCCTCTTTGCCGCTTTTGTGCAAATCGAGGAGTGCCACAAGTTTATCTATATCAAAGTATTTTGCTGCAGCAGGAGAAGTAAAGGCTGCCTTTACCTTGTTGTAATATTCATCCTGAGTGAGCCATACGCGGATAGGAACGGGGAAGCCCAGTTTGTCCTTCTCTGCAGTGCGGCGTGGTAGGGTCTTTTCTGCCGCTTTGCGCAGGGCAAGTTTGGTTGTTTTTGTGCTTACTCTGCAGTCAACCGGAATGGTCTGTGCGAACTCCATAACCTTTTTATCGAGGAACGGAACGCGAAGTTCAAGGGAGTTTGCCATACTTGTTTTGTCGGCTTTAAGAAGAATATCACCCATAAGCCACATATGGATATCAAGATACTGCATTTTTGTAATATCGTCCTTATCGGCAACTTCGCGATAAAATTTATCACACAAAACCTTGGGTGCGCAGGCATTTTTTGCAGTTTCGCTTTTAAGAATGTTGTTTCTTTCTTTAAGTGAAAAGATGTTGGCGTTACCTATAAAACGTTCCTCTATCGTCTTGCCGCGGCGAACAAGGTAGTTGATGCCGTGTTTTTGGGGAAGAACTGAACAAATTTTGCCTATTATTCTGCGGATAGCAAAGGGAAGACGGTCATAAGCGGTAAGTGTTATCGGTTCCTGATATATGCGATAGCCGCCGAACAGTTCATCGGCACCTTCGCCCGACATAACCACCTTTACATGTTCACTTGCAAGTTTACTTACAAAGTATAGGGCAATGGCGGCAGGGTCGGCGAGTGGCTCATCCATATGGTACTGGATAAGCGGGAAGGTGCCCCAGTATTCTTCGGGGGATATTACTTTATCGATATTTTCAACGCCGATAACATTTGCAAAATCCTTTGCGTAGTGGATTTCGTTATAGCGGTCGCCATCGGGACTTTCAAAGCCAACGGTGAAGGTCTTGTTTACCTTGGCGGCTTCGGCTATATAACTGGAGTCGATACCGCTGGAGAGGAAGGAGCCAACCTCGACATCGGCGATTTTATGTGCCGCAACCGATTCACGCACTGCCTCGTCGGCCTTGTCGGCGAAGTATTCAAGTACGCCCGATTCGGGTTTGAATTCGGGGCGGAAATAACGGTTTTTTTCAAATCTGCCGTCCTTATATGTGAAATAGTGTGCAGGGGGAAGTTTGAAAACATTTTTGAAAAAGGTTTCCTCGGTGGGGGAATACTGGAACGAAAGGTAATGACCCAGTGCTTCTTCATTGAGTTTCTTTTCAAAATCGGGGTGGTCAAGGAAGGATTTTATTTCGGAACCGAATATGAAACTGTCGTTCATAAAGGTGTAGTAGAAAGGCTTTATTCCGAACATATCCCTTGCGCCGAAAAGGGAACCGTCTTTTTTATCGAATATAACAAAGGCAAACATGCCGCGAAGTTTCTTTACAAGTTCTTCGCCCCACTGCTCGTAGCCGTGGATAAGAACCTCGCTGTCGGCGTGGTTCACAAAGGTGTGTCCTGCTTCTATAAGTTCCTCACGTAACTGCTTGAAATTATATATCTCACCGTTGAAAACAAGTACCATCGAGCGGTCCTCGTTAAACATCGGCTGGTCGCCTTCGGCAAGGTCGATAATGCTCAGTCTTCTGAATCCCAGCGCAATATCCCCATCAACATACTTGCCCGAACTGTCGGGTCCGCGGTGAACGATGCGGTTCATCATAACTTCCAGTATGGTACCGTCGTCCTTTATTCTATTTGTAAAGCCTACAAATCCGCACATATTTCATACTCCTTTTAAGGTGTTAAACTTTATTATACACTAAAAACTTCAGTTTGTCTCTAATTTTTTCAAAATAAGTTTGGAAAGTATACCGATAAGCGCTCCGCTCAATGTGCCGCCGATGATAAGAACGGGCAAATAGTATAACATTCCCACGCCCAGCAGAATCACCGCCACCGCCGTTTGCGCAAGGTTGTGCACAACACCTGCGGCGATGCTTATACCCACCGTGCTGAAAATCTGTGTTTTTTTAAGCAGTGCTGCCGCCGTGAGCGACAAAACGCCGCCGCACAGTGCAAAAATAAAGGAAACCGGCGACCCGAAAAGCAGAGCGGAAAGCGAAATTCTTGCGATATTTACAGCAAAGGCGCCCTTTGTGTCGTTTTTGCAAAGAAGTATCACCGAAACAGCATTGGAAAGTCCCAATTTAATACCG
>JAZOBW010000214.1:0-1776 GCA_045596185.1 Acutalibacteraceae bacterium
TGTTTCTGCTATAATAGGATAAATAATCTTTAGAGGGGGAGCATATGCCTAACAAGACCGTATATCACGGTGTTTTGCCAAAAACAGATATTTTGAAACAGGATATCCGCAATTCAAGGATATGCTGCTTGAGCATGAAGACCTGAACTTTTTTGAAAGCATCGGTCATAACATTCACACTTTTTCTTTGGAAAGCGTGAATACTGCTGTAACCAACAACTATTCTAAAAAATATGCCGATGTAATATGTACAGAAGACAAATATGGGTATCTGGTGATGCTTCCCGCTAATCAGGTATCACTTTGGGCAGAAATTGCAGGGGAGATACGTCCGGCAGGAAGAAACCACTCCAACGTGTGGACACCAAAAGCGTTATCACGCTTTCTTTATAAAAAAGGCGCCCACATTGAGGGGGAAAGAGTAACTATGAGTATTTGTGAAATGACCCCCAGAAAAGCAAGGGGCGGCAACAACAATATTTCCGGATATAAAATCAACCCCTTGTTTTTTGTCTATGCCGATGATTGTTTGGTCAAGCAAACGGAAATTTCTTTCGATATTTCTTCTGTCAGGCAGTTGAAACCCACCATTGCCGGCAAATTGAGTTTCAGAAGACTACGATATAACACCGTTGCTGATTATTACAGCAACCTGTTTTAGCAAACCACAATTTTGTTCTAATAAAAATAAGAATAGAGGGAAGTTTATGTCTGAGATTTTAGAGGTTATTATGATAGTAAGTTTCGGTGCATCGTGGCCGCTGAATGTTATAAAGTCATATAAGGCGCGTACCGCCAAAGGAAAAAGTCTTGCTTTTTTGTGTCTGATATTCTTCGGCTACATAGCAGGTATAATATCTAAACTTATTAACACGGATTATATGTCCGCCTTTGCATCTAAATGGTATGTACTGTTCTTCTATGTTCTCAATCTTATTATGGTGGGCATCGATCTGTGCCTGTACATAAGAAACCGCAAACTTGATAAAATCAATTCAATATGAATGCATTTTTTATAATGTACATAAACTCAGTTTCTTTCTGTAATTTTTATCCTTAGTGTATCATTATACAAAGCAACATTGAACAAAGATTAAAAATCGAATATATAAAAAAAGACCAGGCAGTATAGCATCGCTATGCTGCCTGGTTCTATTACTAATCAAACGACTCATTTCATTACTCTACATCCGCTATTTTTTTACGGGATGCAGTCTGAAGTTCGCCATCTGAAAAAAGCGAACTGTAGGAAAAGAAACAATGCCCCGATATGGCTTCATTTTCGGTGCACAGTGCAGCCTGCCTTGACAAAACGGTATCGTCACTTCCCCACTCGTCACTGTCGGGCGAAGAATCGGTGCCGACTTTATAGGCGGCAAGACCTATCATCAGTTTTGTTTCGCTGTTTACAGTCTCTTTTATCCAGTCCTTCAAAAGATTTTCAAAACGGTATTCTTTGAGCGGATAATCAAAGCCGAAATACAGTTGCGGTATTATCCAGTCCATACAACCGCTCTCTATCCAGGCGGCGATATCCGCATAGGAAGCATCAAAATTTGCATCGATAGAAGCGGCAGGGCTTACACTGAAAATTATACTTTTATCGATGAATTTTACCGCCGTATAGCAACCGCTTATCAACGCATTTACATTCACCCTTCGCCAGTCGCCCAAAGACAGCGGATTTTCGTTTTCCGAACGGTATGCCGCATATGAATCATCATCAAATTCAGCATCAGTGGTGGGATAAAAATAATCATCAAGATGTATTCCGTC
>JAZOBW010000215.1:0-4904 GCA_045596185.1 Acutalibacteraceae bacterium
TGAATAATGCCCTTAACAGCTGCCTGATCGATCTTTACAACAGCTGCCTTTACAGCCTCGCCTGCTTCGGGAGCATTATCGGCAATAGCGGCATCAGCCTTTTTAATAGCAGTTCTGAGAGCAGAACGATATGCCTTGTTACGCTCGTAATTTGCCTTGCTTACCTCTACACGCTTCTTTGCGGACTTGATATTCGGCATTGTGGCACCTCCTCGTATTTATTTCACAGTAATAGATATTTTATCACATTGTAAATCAAATTGCAAGATATTTTTTATAATAATTATTTCTTTATTAAACCTATCACATAAAACACGGCAAAAGATACCGCATTTACCGCCACTATGGTAGAACCCACGGGGGTTGAGGCCATAATTGAAATAAACATTCCTATCACAGCACACACAACGCTGAGTACCGCAGCGCAGACCGTGACCGAAAAGAAACTCTTAAAAACACGCATCGCCGAAATAGCAGGAAAGATTACCAGTGCCGATATAAGCAGTGATCCCACAAAATTCATTGCCAATACGATTATCACCGCTGTTATAACCGCAAGTATAAGATTGTATACACCGGCTCTTGTTCCTGTTGCTCTGGCGAAGTCCTCGTCAAAAGTAACCGAGAATATGCGGTTGTAAAATAAAATAAACAATACCACTACCACAACCGACAGTACACCGCATATAATAACATCTGCGCGGTCTAAAGTGAGTATTGATGACGAACCGAAAAGCGTACTGCAAACATCACCCGAAAGATTTGTAGAGGTTGAAAAAATATTCATCAGCAGATAACCGAACGCCAGTGATACGACCGATATCATTGCTACCGAAGCGTCACCCTTTATTTTGACATTACTGCCGCCACGCAAAAGAAGTATGGCAAGGGTTACAGTTACAAGCAGTACAAGCGGTGTGTTATTTGTAAGGTTAAGCACCGTTGCAACAGCAATGGCACCGAAAGCCACATGGGAAAGACCGTCGCCTATAAAAGAAAAGCGTTTGAGCACCAACGGAACGCCAACCAAAGCAGCACAAAGTGCAATCAAAACACCTACGATAAGCGCATATCGAACAAAGGGATATTCAAAATATGAAAAAAGACGGGAAAATGTATCAACCATTATTGTCGCCCGCCTTTCCCGAAAATTTCCTGCCGTTATCGGAATCGAGATATTCTGCGGTGGTGCCGAAAAATACCGACTCGCCTATATGGAGTATCTTATCGGCATATCTGACCGCTGCTTCCACATCGTGCGATATCATTATCACGGTTATGCCGTCCTTCTTATTTAGGTCGGCGATAAGCGCATACATATCGGCTGTTACCCTGGGATCGAGACCCGATACGGGCTCATCAAGCAAAAGTATCTTTTTGGTAGCACAAAGCGCACGGGCAAGTAACACCCTTTGTTGCTGACCGCCCGAAAGTTCGCGATAGCACTCACCTGCAAGGTCTTCTATGCCCATTCTGGACATATTCTGTCTTGCTGTCTGCTTTTGAGCCGAAGAATAGAACGGACGCCATCCGTTTCGGTTAAGGCAACCCGATAAAACTATCTCTCCCACCGTTGCAGGAAAATCACGCTGTACTACCGTTTGTTGGGGAAGGTAACCTATTTCATTACGGCTAAGGCCTTCACCCATATAAATCTTGCCGCTTATGGGCGACTGAAGGCCGAGTATTGCCTTCATTAGTGTGGTTTTACCGGATCCGTTTTCGCCGACTATACACAGATATTCTCCGGAGGAGACGGAAAAATCAAGACCGCTTACTATTTCTTTTCCATCATATCCAAGTGTTACATTATTACATTCAAGCAGCGGCATTTTCCTTCCCCTCCTTCCGTTTTCAGGTTTGTTAAACGCCAAGCGCCTTTGAAATTATTTCAAGGTTATCCTCCATTACCGAAAGATAACTTATCTGTTTTTTTTCTATCTGTTTTTCGGTTACAGACTGAAGTGAATTTACGGTAAGTATTTCGGGGGTGGCCTGCTTAACATTCTTTACTACCGCTTGGGCAATCTTCTGATTTGAACCGTCTATAGTAAGCACGGCAGGAACCGAAAGTTCATCCACCCGTTTTGCCAGTGTGGTTATTGTTTCAAAATCCGCCTCGCTTTCGGCAGAACAACTTTCAAAAGCAGCATAATATTTAATGCCATAATCGCGGGCAAGATATGCAAATGGAAAACGGTCTGCAAAAACCAAGGTCTTGGTTTTGGAACTATCCGCTGCTGACCGATATTTCTCGTCCAGTTTCTCAAGTTTTTCGATATACAACCCGGCATTTTTACGGTAAATATCGCCGTGTTCTTTATCCTTTTTAGCAAGTGCATTTGCGATTATTTCACAGCAAACCTCAGCATTCTTAAGCGAAAGCCATAAATGCTCATCATATTCAGCAGCATGATTGTGACCTTCGTGACCGCCAAGTTCAATAAGCGAATCATGCAATACATCGGAAAATTTAACAGTAATACGTTCTGTATGTGCCGATGCCATAGCCATATCATACACCCATTGTGTAGAGGTGCCGCCCATATAGAAAAGTATGTCACATTGAGAAATTGCTATCATATCCTCTGCGGTGGACTGATAACTGTGCACATCAACGCCGCCGCCAACAAGAAGTTTCACATCGGAATACTTTGCCTCGTCGCCGAGAATGTTCATAACCCAATCGTATTCGGTAAAGGTTGCCGTGATTATCGACATACGCTTGTCCTCCGGTTTGACCCTTTCACCACAACCGCAAAGGCATCCGAAAATCAGTGTTATACAAATTATTATTGAAAATATGCGTTTCATATCATTACTCCGTATTCAATAAGAAACAGCAGTGGGAAACTGCTGCTTCTTTAGCCAAAACATTCAAACCTAAACCAGATTTTGGAACGCAGATCTTATGATTTGGATAAAATGATTATTTTTTAAGTTCGTAACCGCCTACGGGGCGAATTTTAAGAACTACACAACTTTCTTCGCCGAAAACATCTTCTATCATTTTGCAATAGCCGTCAAGCATATCGTTGGGGATATAGCACTGAATAGTACCTGCAAATCCGCCACCGTGCACACGACAGGCGCCACGGCCGCCGAGATACTTCCTTGTAAGGGCAAGGGCAAGACACAAGCCCTGCTCACCTACATTTGAGTTGGAATAAAGGTTCTGCAGATAGTCATAAGAAGATGCGCCCGATTCGTTTACAAGTGCAAAGAAGGCATCGAAATCGAGTGACTTGAGCGCGGCCTTCTGCTCACCGACTCTGGCATTTTCATTGAAGAAGTGGAATGCACGAAGAATTGCACGGTCGGAGCAGGTGTTGCGAAGGGTTGCTATTGCGGAATAAAAGGCGTCTTCATCGGCATCGCGCAAAAAGTCTACACCGAGTGCATTGGATATCTTTCTGCATTCAATGGTAATGTCGGCATAGTCCTGAGTGAGGTCGGCGTGATTTCCGCCCGTATCGACAACACAAAGGGTATGACCCGATTTTGCAAGGTCGATATCAATCTTTTCGATAATGGGATCGGCAGGGTTATTGAAATCGGCATAGGTAAAACCGCCTACAGAACTTGCCATCTGGTCAAGCAGACCGCAGGGTTTACCAAAATAGTCGCGCTCTGCAAACTGGGAATACTTTGCGATAGCAACACTGTCTACCGAAGCATCATTGAAAAGTCCGTTTATGATATTGGATACCAATACTTCAAATGCAGCAGAGGAGGAAAGTCCGGAGCCTTTAAGAACATTGGAGGTAGTATATGCATCGAAACCTCCGAGTTTATATCCGTTTTTCTTAAAAGCGGCACATACACCGCGGATAAGGGCGATAGCCTTACCGTCTTCGTGGCTTTTAACCTCAAGATCGTCTATTTTAACCTCGTCCATAGGATAGCCTTTAGACTTAATACGAATTATATCGCTATCGTTACAACTTACAATAGCAATAACGTCAAGGTCAACACTTCCTGCAAGTACGCAACCGTGCTGATGGTCGGTGTGGTTACCACCAATCTCGGTGCGTCCGGGAGCGCTGAAAAAGCGGATATTATCTCTATCACCGTAGAGTTTCTCGAACTCGTCACAAGCTTCACAATAGCGGTCTGCCGCCTTGACGATATCGGTATAGAGCATCGAAAAATCCTTATCAAGACCGCCGTTTCTTATCATATTTTTAGAATCGTTAATATTCATTTCTAAAGCCACCCTTTTCTAATTTTATTATTTTCAGCAGGAGGTCAGTGCGAGGGTCTCACGAGCAATAGCAAGTTCTTCATTAGCAGGAACAACATAAACACTAACGCCGCTATCGGGTGTGGATATTTTGATTTCCTGACCGTGAACATTATTGAGTTCATCATCAAGTTTAAGGCCGAGATATGTAAAGTTTTTGCAGACATCGGCACGCAGACCTGCATCGTTTTCACCGATACCGCCGGTGAAAACTATAGCATCAACACCATCCATAGCAGCAACATAGGAACCGATGAACTTTACTATCTGATAACGCTGCATATCAATTGCAAGTTGTGCGCGTTCGTTACCGTTCTTAGCAGCGGCAACAACATCGCGGTTATCGTTTGAAATGCCAGAAATGCCGAGAACACCCGACTTCTTATTGCAGATGAAATCCACATCTTTAGGAGAAAGATTTTCTTTTTCTGCCACATAGGTAAGCGCAGAAGGATCAAGCGTACCTGTACGGGTTCCCATCATAAATCCGTCAAGCGGAGTAAAGCCCATTGATGTATCAACACATACACCGTTCTTTACTGCGGTAATAGAGCAACCGTTGCCGAGATGGCAGGTGATTATCTTTAGATCCTTCTTATCCTTGCCTTCAAGTACTGCTGCACGGTCACTTGCAAAATGGTGAGATGTACCGTGAGCGCCA